>DASYKU010000050.1 GCA_035995165.1 Mycobacteriales bacterium | reverse complement strand
GGTGTTGTGCGCGACCGAGGAGGCGCCCGGACCCTCGTTGCCGGCCGAGGTGGACACGAACACGCCCGCCTGGGCCGCGCCGAAGAACGCGAGCTCGACCGCGTCGACCGAGCTGTTCGTGCTGCCGGAGATGGAGTAGTTGATCACGTCCGCGCCGTCGGTGGTCGCGTCCTCGATCGCCTGCACGCTGTCGGAGGTGTAGCAGCCGGCCTCCGGCTCGCCGCGGCCCCAGCAGATCTTGTAGACGGCCAGCCGCGCGTTCGGGGCCATGCCGCTGGCGTTGCCGAACGGCGCGCCCGCGACGGTCACCGGCACGTTGAAGTTGCCCGCGGCGGTGGTGGCGGTGTGGGTGCCGTGGCCGTCCGCGTCCCGGGCCGAGAGGTACTCGTACGGGAAGACGGTCTTGATGTCACCCAGGGCGGCGTTCGCGCCGGCGGTGTAGAACCGCGCGCCGATCACCTTGGTCGTGCAGTCGGAGGCGTCCCACTGCTCACCGGTCTGGCAGGTGCCGGAGAACTGGGGCACCGCCTTGGGCCGGACCAGCGGCTTGACCGACGGGTTCTCCGGCCAGAGGCCCGAGTCGAGGTCGGCGACCACGACACCGGCGCCCGCGTCCCGCTTCGGGCCGCCGAGCTGGTCCCAGATGCCGCCCTTCTTGGTCAGCCCGAGGAACTCCGGCGTCCGGGTGGTGTCGAGCTTGCGCTTCTCGTCCTTGATCACGGCCTTGACGCCGGGCGTGCGGGCCAGCGTGGCCGCGTCGCCGGTGGTCATGCTGGCGGCGAAGCCGTTGAACGTGACGGAGTAGCGGTGCAGGGCGGTCGCGCTGCGGGCGGCCCTGAGCACGCCGTCCTGGCGGCCCTTGAGGTAGCCGCGGTAGCGGGCGACGGCGGGCGCGGCGGCGTCGATCTTGGTGCCGACGGCCGGCTTGGTCCCGGCGTAGCCCGCGACGCCGCCGGTGTAACCGGCGGCCGGCGCGTCGGCCAGCTGGACGAGGTAGGTGGCCTTGGTCTGGGCCGCGGCCGGGGCCGGGGCGGCCTGGGCCACCTGGGCCGAGGCCAGCCCGGCGACCAGAGCGGCCGCACCGAGCAAGGCGGACAGCTGTGTCCGCCGCCGGAGAAGTGAGGAAGCCAACGGTCGTCCTTCCGTACGGGACCGGTGACAGCACGCCCCGAACGGGGCCGGTGAGCCCCCAGGACGTGGAGTCGGCGCCGCGGACCGGGTGGGCCGCGGCCGACGGGTGCGGATTTGGGGAACCGCACGGACGCCGTGCTCGACTACTTAGCGGACTCTTTGCCTGCCCGCCAGCAGATCGGGGAACTCTGCGGCCGTTCGGTCGTATTCAGCTGAAGGGTTCACCCGGTCGGCCGCAAGGCGGTCACGAACCGTCGCCGGTTGCGGGATCGGTTCCGCGACCGTCGGTGGTCTCCGCTCGCGTCCCGCGCAGGGTGGCGCGCAGGTGAGCGAGGCGTTCGCCGGCGCCACGCTCGGCGCCGTGGTCGGTCGGGGCGTAGTAGTCCCGGCCCGCGATCGTGTCCGGCGCGTACTGCTGCTGGGCGACGCCGCCGGGGAAGTCGTGCGCGTACCGGTAGCCCTTGCCGTGGTCGATCTTCTTCGCCCCGGCGTAGTGCGCGTCCCGCAGGTGGCCCGGCACCGGCCCGGCCAGGCCTGCCCGTACGTCGGCCTGGGCCGCGCCGAGCGCCGCCACCACCGCGTTCGACTTCGGCGCCAGCGCGCAGTGGATCACCGCCTGGGACAGGATGATGCCGGCCTCGGGCAGCCCGACCAGCTGGGTCGCCTGGGCCGCGGCGACGGCCAGCGGCAGCGCGGTCGGGTCGGCCTCGCCGATGTCCTCGCTGGCCAGGATCATGATCCGGCGGGCGATGAAGCGCGCGTCCTCCCCCGCCTCGATCATCCGGGCCAGGTAGTGCAGCGCCGCGTCGACGTCCGAGCCGCGCATCGACTTGATGAACGCGCTGGCCACGTCGTAGTGCTGGTCGCCGTCCCGGTCGTAGCGGACCGCGGCCCGGTCGACCGCCGTCTCCAGCGTCTCCAGCGTGATCCGGTCCTCGCCCTTGGCCTGGGCCGCGCCCGCGCCCGCCTCCAGCGCGGTCAGCGCCCGCCGGGCGTCGCCCCCCGCGATCCGCAGCAGGTGGTCGCCGGCGTCCGCGTCCAGGGCCAGCGTCCCGCCGAGACCGCGCTCCTCGGCCAGCGCCCGGCGGATCAGGACCTTGAGGTCCTCGTCGGTCAGTGGCTCCAGGGTGAGCAGCAACGAGCGGGACAGCAGCGGCGACACGATCGAGAAGAACGGGTTCTCGGTCGTCGCCGCGACCAGCGTGACCACCCGGTCCTCCACCGCGCCGAGCAGCGAGTCCTGCTGGGTCTTGGAGAAGCGGTGCACCTCGTCGATGAACAGCACGGTCTGCGCGCCGGACATGCCGAGGTCCCGCTTGGCCCCGGCGATGACCTCGCGGACCTCCTTGACCCCGGCGTTCAGCGCGGAGAGCGGCACGAACCTGCGCCGGGTCGCCTGCGAGACGACGTGCGCGATCGTGGTCTTGCCGGTGCCGGGCGGGCCCCAGAGGATCAGCGACATCGGGGCGTCGCCCTCGACGAGCCGGCGCAGCGGCGTACCCGGCCCGAGCAGGTGGCGCTGGCCGACGATCTCGTCCAGCGTGCGCGGGCGCATCCGGACGGCCAGCGGCGCGGTCGCGGCCGTGGCCTCCTCCGCCGCGGCGTCGAACAGCGTCACGGCACGACGGTACCGCCGCGTCTCACCCGCCCTGTACGTCCCGTCCGGGATGCTGGGGGACGTGTTCGGTGCGATCGGCCGCTTCTGCGTGCGGCGGCGGTGGCTGGTGCTCCTGGGATGGGTGGTGCTGGTCGCCGCGGGCGGGCTGGCCAGCGGCCCGGTCTTCGCCGGGTTGCGGACCACCCAGGCCAGCGACCGGCTCGAGTCGGTCCAGGCGTTCCACCTGATCAGCGACAACGCGACGTACGGCGGGCGGGTGGTCGGGCTGGTCGACGACGTGCCCGTCGCCGACCCGCAGGTGCGGGCTGCGATCACCGCGGCCGCCCGGGACGTCGCCACGCAGCCGCACGTGGGCCGCGTCGTCGACCCGTACGCGGTCCCGGGGCTGGTCGCCACCGACGGGCGCGGGGCCGTCGTCGTGGTCGACCTGGACCGGGACCTCCCCCGGTCCGACCGGGACTCGGCGATCGACGCGGCCTCCGTCCGGCTGCGGGAGCTGACCCGGCAGCTGCCCGGCGCGAGCGTGAAGATGGGCGGCGACCCGCTGCTCGACCGGGAGATCAACCAGCAGGTCGCGGCCGACACCCGGCAGGCCGAGGTGGTCTCGCTGCCGATCACGCTGATCGTGATGGTGGTGATCTTCGCCGGGCTGCTGGCTGCGCTGCTGCCGCTGATCGGGGCGGTCGCGGCGATCGGCGGCGCGTTCCTGTGCCTGCTCGGGTTCTCCGCGTTCCTCACACTGGACCCGAACACCGTGCCGGTGACGACGCTGCTCGGGCTCGGCATCTCGATCGACTACGCGCTGCTGATCGTCAGCCGGTTCCGCGAGGAGCGGGGCGGCGGCCTGTCCGTGCCGGCCGCGATCGAGCGGACCACGGCCACGGCCGGCCGGACGATCGCGTTCTCGGCGCTGACCGTCGCGGTCTCGCTGGCCGCGCTGATGGTGTTCGACGACCCGACCTTCCGGGCCATCGGGGCGGCCGGGTCGGCGGTCGTGGTGGTCGCGCTGCTCGCGGCGCTGACGCTGGTGCCGGCGCTGCTCTCGCTGGTCGGCGGCCGGATCTCGGTCGCCCGCGGGACCGCGCCCGAGCACGGGTTCTTCTCCCGGCTGGCCGGCGGGGTGCAGCGGCGGGCCTGGCCGGTCGCGATCGGGGTGGCCGCGCTGCTGCTGGTGGCCGGGACGCCGCTGCTCTCGCTGCGGCTGGAGAACGGCGGCGGTGCGCTGCTGCCGGACTCGTTCGAGAGCGTGCAGGTCGAGCAGAACCTGACCGTACGGTTCCCCGGGATGGGGACCAGCCCGGTCACCGTGCTGGCGCGGGCGACGCCGCAGCAGCTCGACGCGTACGTGGCCGGGCTGGCCGGGCGGGTCGACCGGGCCGACGTGGCCGGGGTCGGGACGGCCTCGCGGCTGGGCGGGTCGGCGTACTCGTCGGTGGACATCACCCCGACCGGCACCTCCCAGGGGGACGCGGCCACCCGGCTGGTCCACCAGCTGCGGGCGGACCGGCCGCCGTTCCAGAGCTGGGTGACCGGGGACGCGGCCGTGCTGATCGACTTCTCCGGGGCGCTGTGGGACCGGCTGCCGTGGGCGTTCGGGGTGATCGCGATCGCGTTGTTCGTGCTGCTGTTCCTCATGACCGGCTCGGTGCTGGTGCCGCTCAAGGCGCTGGTGATGAACACGATCTCGCTCGGGGCGACGTTCGGGTCGCTGGTCTGGGTGTTCCAGCAGGGGCACCTGGAGGGGCTGCTCGGGTTCACCTCACCCGGGGCGATCGAGACCTGGGTGCCGGTGATCGTGTTCGCCTTCGCCTTCGGCGTCTCGATGGACTACGAGGTCTTCCTGCTGGCCCGGATCAAGGAGCTGTACGACGCCGGCCTCCGCAACGACGAGGCGGTCCGGGTCGGGCTGCAGCGCAGCGGGCGGATCATCACCTCGGCCGCGCTGCTGATCGTGATCGTGTTCTGCGGGTTCGCGGCCGGGCGGATGCTCGGGATCAAGGAGATGGGCTTCGCGCTGGCGGTGGCGGTCGTGGTGGACGCGACGCTGGTGCGCTGCCTGCTGGTGCCGGCCACGATGACGCTGCTCGGCGACCTGAACTGGTGGGCGCCGGGGCCGCTGCGCCGGTTGCACGCCCGGATCGGGGTACGCGAGGGCGGCGTCGTGCCGGCGCCTCGGCGGGAGCTCGAGACCGCCGGCCGGCACCGCGCCGAGGGCGCCGACGACGAGCTCCGCATCACCGCCGACGGCACGATCGCCCGCACCCGCGACTGATCTCCCGCCCAGCCCTCCCCCGGCTGCGGCCTGGCCGTCGGACCCACCGACGCGGCTGTCGACGGCTCCCCCGACGCGGCCGCTCGGCGGGGGTTCCCGACCGGGTTGGCGGGCGTCCCTGAGGGGCCGGTCGGCGGCTCCTGCCGGCGCGGCTGGCGGGTCAGGCCTTGGGGCCGCGGTAGGCGGGCAGGGTGTAGCGGGCGACGACCCGGCCGGAGCCGGTGCGGGCCTCGACCGGGACCGCGGCGGCGGTCAGCCCCGGCACCTTGGCCAGGCCGACCAGGCCCGAGCCGCTGTTGCCGCTCACGGTCAGCACCCGCGCCGCCCGGGCCGGCGTCGCGGGCATCCCCGGCGCGGCCGGCCGGGCCGGGGATGCCGCCGCCAACCGGACCCGGACCGTACGGACCCCGCCGCCGGCGACCGCCAGCACCAGCCCCTCCGCCGCCTTGGCCGGCACGCACCGGCTGACCAGCACCGGCGGCCGCGTCGACGTGGCCTCGGCCGGACCGGTCTCGCCGGTGTCCACGCAGGTCGGCGTCCCGTCGATGCGGACCACGGTGGCCAGGTAGCGGGTGCCGCCCCGGACCGCCTCGTACGCGCGGGCGTCCACCCGGCGGGCCCGGCCGTTGACCCGGATCGCGGTGGTCCGCTCCGGCCCGAGCGCGGCGACCGAGACCGGGCCGGCCAGGCGGCTGCCGATCAGGGCGCCGTCGGCGTACCAGGCCGGGTCGACGGCGGTGGGCAGGCCCAGGTCGAGGGTCTGCCGGTCGAGCTCGACGGCACCGGTGACCGGCGAGAGCCGGCCGGCCAGCACGGTGCCGCTGGACGCCACGACACCGCCGGCCGCGACGACGACCCGCAGCCCGGCCGCGGGCGGCGTGACCGCCTCGCTCAGCCCGTCCTGGTCCACCGCCAGCGACCGGGCGGTGGTGCCGTCGACCGCGACCAGCCCGGTCGTGGCGCCGCCGGCCGGCGGCGGGGCGAGCAGCCGGATCCGGTCGCGGCTGGTCAGCGCGAACAGCGGCACGGCCCGGCCCAGCGGCTCGGTGCCGCGCAGCGTCAGTGCGCCGCCGTCCTCGGTCACCTCGGCGACCCAGCTCTGCCCGGCCGGGTCGGTCCCCTGCAGCAGCACGGTCCGGGCACCGTCGGGGGCGCCGGCGTAGAGCACCGCGGCGGTCGCCGGGCTCTGCCGGGCCGGTACGCCGTCGCGCCAGGTCCGCAGCGCCGTGCGCAGCAGCTCCTGATCCCCGGTCAGCGGGCCGCGCGCGGCCCAGGCCAGCTGCCCGGCGCCGTCGGCCGTGGTCGCCGGGACCGGCCCCGGCGCCGCCGCCACCGGGTCGTCGTGCAGCACCGGGATCAGCACCGCCGCCCCGATCGCCACCACCGCGACCAGCCCGCCGCCCGCGAGCAGCAGCCGTCGCCGCCGGCTCGGCGCCACCGCCGCGACCGGCCGCGCCGCCCGGGCGTCATCGGCGCCGGCGACCCCCGCGCCGTCGGCAGCGGGGACCTCGGCGCCGGGCGCGCCCGGCACGGCGCGCCCGGCCTCCGCCTGCCGGCCGGCCGTTTGTCCGGCGGCCTCCGTTTGCCGGACGCCCTCGGCCTGCCGGACGCCCTCCGCTTGCCGGACGCCCTCCGCTTGCCGGACGCCCTCGGCCTGCCGGGCGCCATCGGCCTGCCGGACGCCATCCGTTTGCCGGACGCCCTCGGCCTGCCGGAGGCCCTCGGCCGCCAGGGTGCGGGCGCCGCCCGCGGCGCTCGCCTCGGCCGGCGCAGCGGCAGCGGCGCCGGGCCAGTTCCGGGCGGGGTCGGCGAGGGCGGCGGGGAGGAGGTCCTCGGGCCGACCGCGCCGGCGCAGGAGACTGCGCAGGGCGGCGAGCCCGGCCTCCGCCTCGGCCGCCGCCGTCGCGGCCGGCACGCCCAGCCGGGCCCCGGCGGCGGCGTCGTCCAGCCCCTCGTCGTACCGGAGGACGAGCACGGCGCGGCGCCGCGGCGGCAACCCGGCCAGCGCCCGCCAGACCGCCTCGCCGGCGTCGTCGGTCGGCAGCGCCGTGCCCAGCGCGGTCTGCCCGACCGCGGGCGCGGACCCGCGCGAGCGCACCGCCCCGGCCGCGACCGCCCGGCGGGCGTGCTCCTCGGCCGCGACCGCGCCGCCGAGCTTGTCCCACCGCCGCCCGGTGTCGGCCAGCGCCCGCTCGGTCACCTTGGCGGCCCGCTCGGCCGACCCGGTCAGCAGGTACGCCTGCCTGTGCAGCGCCTCGGAGCGTGCCGAGGCGAAGTCCGCAAAGCCGTCCTCGTCCCGCATGGTCTCCCGTCCGGCGCTGGAGCCGAGCAGCCGCGTAGCCGCGACCTGCAGAGGGTAGGGGGTGAGCCGACCGCGAACGTCGGTATACAGCCAGTTTCGGGAGGAACGTGTGCGGACCCGCAGCATCGGACCGGTCCAGGTCAGCGCGATCGGCCTGGGCGAGATGCAGCTCTCGCTGGCCGACCGGCCGGACGAGGACCAGGCGATCCGTACCATCCATGCGGCTCTCGACGCCGGCGTGACGCTCATCGACACCGCCGACGCGTACTGCGCGGACGGCTCGGAGATGGGTCACGGCGAGCGGCTGACCGCCACGGCGCTGAAGGCGTACGGGGACACCGAGCACGTGCTGGTCGCGACCAAGGGCGGCCACGTCCGGGACCTCAAGGGTGCCTGGCTCACCGACGGCGCTCCGGCGTACCTGCGCCAGGCCTGTGACGCGAGCCTCACCGCGCTCGGCGTGGACGTGATCGACCTCTACCAGCACCACCGCCCCGACCCGGCGGTCCCGTACGCGGACACCATCGGGACGCTGAAGGAGCTGCACGACGCCGGCAAGGTCCGGATGCTCGGTATCAGCAACGCCGACGAGGCCCAGATCCGGCAGGCCCTGGACATCTGCGGCGACGCCCTGGTGAGCGTCCAGAACCAGTACGCGCCGAACTTCCGCTCCGGCGAGCCCGAGCTGGTCCTCTGCGGCGAGCTCGGGCTGGCGTTCCTGCCCTGGGGCCCGCTCGGCGGGGCCGGCAAGGCGGGCGAGTCCGCCGGCAGCGCGTTCACCGAGGTCGCCGCCGAGCAGGATGTCAGCCCGCAGCAGGTGGCGCTGGCGTGGATGATGGCGAAGTCCCCGGCGGTGATCCCGATCCCGGGGTCGTCCCGGCCGGAGACGATCCGGGACTCGGCGGCCGCCGCCGAGCTGGAGCTGACCGCTGACCAGCTGGCCAGGCTCCGCTGAGCGCACCAGGACCGCACCTGGCCGCGCGACTCGTTGACCCGGCAACCGCGGATGCTTAACGTCCGTGACATAGACAGTGGAACCGGAGGGCGCATGACCCAGGCACTCGGCAGCGCGGACGGCGTCGTCGTCGACGGCCCAGCCGGCGAGCGGTACGGCGAGGTGCTGACCGATCGGGCGCTGGCCCTGGTCGCCCTGCTCCACCGCAGCTACGACGCCCGCCGCCGGCAGCTGCTGGACGCCCGCCAGGAGCGGTACGCGCAGCTGGCGGGGGGCGCCACCCTGGGCTTCCTGGCCGAGACCAAGGACATCCGGGAGGACCCGACCTGGCAGGTGGCGCCGCCCGCGCCCGGCCTGGTCGACCGCCGGGTGGAGATCACCGGCCCGACCGAGAAGAAGATGACGATCAACGCGCTGAACTCGGGCGCGAAGGTGTGGCTGGCCGATCAGGAGGACGCCAACACGCCGCACTGGGGCAACGTCGTGCATGGTCCGCTGAACCTCGGCGACGCGCTGGCCGGGACGCTGGACTTCACCTCGCCGGAGGGCAAGGACTACAAGGTCCGCGACCTGTCCACGACGATCGTGGTCCGGCCCCGTGGCTGGCACCTGCCGGAGAAGCACATCCTGGTCGACGGCGAGCAGACCTCCGGCAGCCTGGTCGACTTCGCCCTGCACCTGACGCACAACGGGCAGGCGCTGCTCGACGCCGGCAAGGGTCCGTACTTCTACCTGCCGAAGATGGAGAGCCACCTCGAGGCCCGGCTCTGGAACGAGGTCTTCGTCGCCGCCCAGGACTTCCTCGGCATCCCGCCGGGCACGATCCGGGCCACGGTGCTCATCGAGACCTACCCGGCCGCGTTCGAGATGAGCGAGATCCTCTACGAGCTGCGCGACCACTCCGCCGGGCTCAACGCCGGCCGCTGGGACTACCTGTTCTCGGTGATCAAGAAGTTCCGCACCCGCGGCCGCGACTTCCTGCTGCCGGACCGCAACTCGGTGACGATGACCGCGCCGTTCATGCGGGCCTACACCGAGCTGCTGGTCAGCACCTGCCACCAGCGCGGGGCGCACGCGATCGGCGGCATGGCCGCGTTCATCCCGAGCCGCCGCGACGCCGAGGTCAACGACGTCGCGATGACCAAGGTCCGGGAGGACAAGACCCGCGAGGCCACCGACGGCTTCGACGGCTCCTGGGTCGCGCACCCGGACCTGGTGCCGCTGTGCAAGGAGGTCTTCGACTCCGTGCTCGGCGACAAGCCGAACCAGCTCGACCGCCGGCGCGAGGACGTGCACGTCGCGGCCGAGCAGCTGCTGGACGTGGCCGCGACCCCGGGCGAGGTGACCGAGGCCGGGCTGCGCAACGACATCAGCGTCGGCATCCAGTACCTCGAGTCCTGGCTGCGCGGCGGCGGCGCGGTCGCGATCTTCAACCTCATGGAGGACGCGGCCACCGCGGAGATCGCCCGCTCCCAGGTCTGGCAGTGGCTGCACAACGACGTCACCCTCGCCGACGGCCAGGTCGTGACCCGCGAGCTGGTCGAGCGGCTCATCGACGAGGAGCTGGCCAAGGTCCGTACCGAGGGACCGGGGCGGAACTGGGACGAGGCGACGGCGCTGTTCTCCGAGATGGCGCTGTCGGACGACTTCTCCGAATTCCTGACCCTGCCCGCGTACGAGCGGATGCCGTAGGGAGCGCTGCCATGGCCGGTCTGTCCGAGCTCGCGAGCCGTCTGCGGACGGAGCTGGGCACCGAGAAGGTGATCGACGACCGGCAGGAGCTGCGTACGTACGAGTGCGACGGGCTCGCCCACTACAAGGTGGTGCCGGGCCTGGTCGTGCTGGCCCGGTCCACCGCGGACGTCGCCGCGGCGGTCCGGGCCTGCAACGACGCCGGGGTGCCGTTCGTGGCCCGGGGCTCGGGCACCGGGCTGTCCGGCGGCGCGCTGCCGCACGCCGACGGCATCCTCATCGTGATGTCCCAGATGCGGGAGATCCTGGAGATCGACCGGGACGGCCAGCGGGCCGTGGTCGAGCCGGGCGTGATCAACCTGCAGGTGACCAGGGCGGCCGCGGCCGGCGGCTACTACTACGCACCGGACCCGTCGAGCCAGCAGGTCTGCTCGATCGGCGGCAACGTCGCGGAGAACTCCGGCGGCGCGCACTGCCTGAAGTACGGTTTCACCACCAACCACGTGCTCGGCGTCGAGTTCGTCGACCCGAGCGGAAACGTGATCGAGATCGGCGGCAAGGCGCCGGACTCCCCCGGCTACGACCTGCTCGGCACGATCGTCGGTTCTGAGGGCACGCTCGGCATCGCCACCCGGGTCACCGTGAAGCTGACCCGGGCGCCGGAGTCGGTGGAGACGCTGCTGGCCGGCTTCGACGACACCGACGCGGCCGGCCAGGCGGTCTCGGCCATCATCGCCGCCGGGGTCATCCCGGCCGCGGTCGAGATGATGGACGCGCTGGCGATCGAGGCGGCCGAGGAGGCCGTCCACTGTGGATACCCCGAGGGCGCGGGCGCCGTGCTGGTGGTCGAGCTGGACGGGCCGGCGTCCGAAGTGGACGCCCAGTTCGCAGACGTGAAGCGGCTGTGCGACCAGGCCGGGGCGTTCGAGCTGCGGGTCGCCGCCGACGACGCCGAGCGGGCGCTGATCTGGCGCGGCCGGAAGTCCGCGTTCGCCGCGGTCGGCCGGATCAGCCCGGACTACATCGTCCAGGACGGGGTGATCCCGCGGACCGCGCTGCCGGAGGTGCTGCGGGCGATCGCGGACCTGTCGGGCCAGTCCGGGGTCCGGGTGGCCAACGTCTTCCACGCCGGCGACGGCAACCTGCACCCGCTGGTGCTCTTCGACGACGCGGTCGACGGCGCGGCCGAGGCGGCCGAGAAGGTCTCCGGCCAGATCCTCGACCTCTGCCTGCAGCACGGCGGCTCGATCACCGGCGAGCACGGCGTCGGCGCGGACAAGGCCAAGCACATGCCGGACATGTTCACCGCCGACGACCTGGACACGATGCAGCTGGTGCGGTGCGCGTTCGACCCGAACGGCCTGTCCAACCCGGGCAAGGTGTTCCCGACGCCGCGGCTGTGCGGCGAGGTGCCGGGCCGGCACCGCGGGGCGCATCCGCTGGTCGAGGCCGGTCTGGCGGAGCAGTTCTGATGAGCCGTCCCACCACGCCCGGCCCGGCCGCGCTGACCGCTCGGCCGGCGAACCCGGCGAATCCGGCGAGCCCGGGGACGGTCCGATGACCGACGTGCTCGACGCCCTGCAGCGCGCGACCGGCGGGCACGCCGCCGTGGCGGGCGAGGCCGACGTCGCCGGGGGCGTGCCGGCCAAGTGGGTCGCGGCCCCGGGCTCGACCGAGGAGGCCGCCGCCGTGCTGCGGACGGCCGCGGCCGAGGGGCTCGCCGTCGCGGCCCGCGGCGCCGGCACCAAGCTGGACTGGGGCACTCCCCCGCGCCGCCTCGACCTGATCGTCGACATCGGCCGGCTGGACCGGGTGATCGAGCACGCGGCCGGCGACCTCGTCGTCATCGCGCAGGCGGGCGTCCCGCTGCGGACGCTGGGCGAGCAGCTGGCCGAGGCCGGGCAGCGGCTCGCGGTGGACGAGGTGGTGCCGGGCACGACGGTCGGCGGGATGCTCGCGACCGGGCTGTCCGGGCCGCGCCGGATGCTGGCCGGCGCCGTCCGGGACCTGGTCCTCGGCGTCACCCTGGTCCGCGCCGACGGCGTGGTCGCCAAGGCCGGCGGCAAGGTCGTCAAGAACGTCGCCGGGTACGACCTGTCCAAGCTCGTCTGCGGGGCGTACGGGACGCTCGGGCTGGTCACCGAGGCCAACTTCCGGTTGCACCCGATCCCGCCCGCGGCCGCGTACGTGACCGCCCGGGTCCCGGACGCCGCGGCGGCGTACGCGGCGGTGCAGCGGATGCTGCACGGGCAGTTCGTGCCGACCGCGGTGGAGCTGGACCGGCCCGAGCCCGGCGGCCCGGTGGAGATCGCCGTGCTGCTGGAGGGGACCGAGGCCGGCGTGACCGCGCGGACCGCGCAGGCGGTCGAGGCCCTCGGTGACGGCGCGGCCGAGGGACCGCAGCCGGGCTGGTGGGGTGCGCTGCCGGCCGGCGACGTGCTGGTCAAGGTGACCACCGAGCTGACCGGCACGGGCCGGCTGCTGGACGGGATCGAGAAGGCCGCCCCGGCCGCCGTCCGCGGCTCGGCCGGCGTCGGCGTGCTCTACGCCTCCGTCGCCGCGCCCGACGCGGCCGGGTTCGTCCTGGCGTTGCGGGACGCGGCCCCGTCCTGGCAGGGCAGCGTGGTCATGCTGACCGCCCCGCCGGAAGTACGGTCCGAAGTGGACAGTTGGGGTCCGGTGGCCGGGCTGGAGCTGATGCGCAAGGTGAAGGACCGCTTCGACCCGGACGCGCTGCTCGCGCCCGGCCGCTTCGTGGGAGGGATCTGACGTGTCGGTCGACGCCACCCACGGCACCGGGGACGCGCCCGGGTCCAGTCAGGGCGAGCCGGTCGCGCTGGGCATGCCCGCCTTCGACGCGCACCGGCCGCCGGACCCGGCGCTGGTCGCGGACTGCGTGCACTGCGGATTCTGCCTGCCGACCTGCCCGACGTACGCGCTGTGGGGCGAAGAGATGGACTCCCCCCGCGGCCGGATCTACCTGATGAACGAAGCTCTGTCCGGCGAGCCGCTGTCGGACTCGATGGTCGGCCACTTCGACGCCTGCCTCGGCTGCATGGCCTGCGTCCCGGCCTGCCCGTCCGGCGTGCAGTACGACAAGCTCATCGAGGCGACCCGGGCCCAGGTCGAGCGCAACCACCACCGCTCCCCCAAGGACCGGGCCCTGCGGGAGGCGATCTTCGCGCTGTTCCCGTACCCGAAGCGGCTGCGGCTGCTGCGCGGGCCGCTGGCGGCCTACCAGCGCTCGGGGGTCCAGGGTCTGGTGCGCCGCAGCGGGTTGCTGCAGCGGCTGGCGCCGATGCTGGCCACGATGGAGGACATCGCGCCGCGGATCACCCGCGCCACGAAGCTGCCCGAACTGGTCACCGCGCGCGGGACCAGGCGGATGACGGTCGGCATGCTCGTCGGCTGCGTGCAGGGCGCGTTCTTCCCGGGCGTCAACGCGGCCACCGCGCGGGTGCTGGCGCTGGAGGGCTGTGACGTCGTCATCCCGCGCAAGCAGGGCTGCTGCGGCGCCCTGTCCGTCCACAACGGACGCGAGCCGGAGGCGCAGGGCTTCGCCCGCAAGCTGATCGACGCGTTCACCGACGCCGGGGTCGAGCGGATCGTGGTGAATGCGGCCGGCTGCGGCTCCTCCATGAAGGAGTACGCGGACCTGCTCGCCGACGACCCGGCCTACGCCGAGCGCGCGAAGGCGTTCGCGGCCAAGGTCCGGGACGTCACCGAGCTGCTGACCGAGCTCGGCCCGGCCGCGGAGCGGCACCCGCTGCCGGTGACCATCGCCTACCACGACGCCTGTCACCTCTCCAATGCCCAGGGCGTGCGGACCCAGCCCCGTCAGCTGCTCACGGGGATTCCCGGACTGGAACTGAAGGAGATCGCCGAGGCGGAGCTGTGCTGTGGCTCCGCCGGTGTCTACAACCTGCTGAATCCCGAGCCGGCCGCGCAGCTCGGCGACCGCAAGGCCGCCAACGTGCTCGCCACCGGTGCCGAACTCCTCGTCACCGCCAACCCGGGCTGCCTCATGCAGGTGGCCGCTGCGTTGCGCCGTCGCGACGCCAGCATCGCGCTCGCGCACACCGTCGAGGTCCTCGACGCGTCCCTGCGCGGGCTGCCCGTGAAAACGCTGACAGTCCAGGTTTTGTGATCGAACCGGGGTGACCCGGGACACGTATCAGCCCGTAACGCGTATGTGCCCGACACGGGGGGACCGTCGCTGGAAGGTGGACGCCGATGTACCGCCAGGTCCTTGATCCGGTAGCCGATTCGCTCGGCTGGAGCTCGCTTTTCGCGGTCTTACCCTTGGTGGCACTGTTCGTGCTGCTCGGTGTGCTGCGGATGCGGGCCTGGATCGCCGCTCTGCTGTCCCTGCTCGTCGCGATCATCGTCGCGGTGTTCGTATACCCGATGCCGTTGGGTCAGTCCCTGCTGGCCGGCACAGAAGGCGCCGTCTACGGGTTCTTCCCCATCCTCTGGATCGTCGTCAACGCGATCTGGATCTACAACATGACCGTCGAGACCGGTCACTTCGACGTGTTGCGCCGGTCGTTCGCGACGATCAGCGACGACATGCGGATCCAGGCCGTGCTGATCACGTTCTGCTTCGGCGCGCTGCTGGAGGCGCTGGCCGGCTTCGGCACGCCGGTGGCGATCACCTCGGTCATGCTGATCGCGCTGGGCTTCAAGCCGCTGAAGGCCGCCACGGTCGCGCTGGTCGCGAACACCGCGCCGGTCGCGTTCGGCGCGCTGGCGGTGCCGATCACCACGCTGTCCACGGTCACCGGCATCAGCCAGGACAACCTCGGCTCGATGGTCGGCCGGCAGACCCCGATCGTCTCCATCTTCGTGCCGCTGTGCCTGGTCTTCATCGTCGACCGCAAGCGCGGCCTCCGGGACGTCTGGCCCGCCGCCCTGCTCTGCGGCGTCGTGTTCGGCCTGTTCCAGTACCTCGCCTCGAACTTCATCTCCGTCCCGCTGGCCGACATCTTCGCGTCGCTGCTGTCCGCGGGCGCCGTCGTGCTGCTGGTCCGGGTCTGGCAGCCGGCCGGCACGTTCGTCGACACCGACGAGGACGAGGTCGTCGCGACCGGCCGCGGCACCCGTACGGCCACCGCCACCGCCGAGCGCGAGTCGGGCGACACCATGACCACCACCACGACCGGCGGTCGCCGGCGTCCCCGCATCGACGAGCCGATCGGCGAGATCCCGCCCGCCAACGCCGGCTCCGGCATCCCCGACACCCCCAAGGAGATCTGGCGGGCCTACTCGCCGTACCTGATCATCATCGCGGTCTTCGTCATCGCCCAGCTGCCGGGCATCAAGCCGCAGATCGCCAAGACCACGAGGATCTTCCACTGGCCGGGGCTGCACATCATCAGTGCCAACGGCAAGGTCTCGACGATCCCGAACTTCACGTTCAACTGGCTGGCCGCGAGCGGCACGCTGCTGCTCATCGCCGGCCTGATCACGATCCCGGTGCTGAAGATCTCGGCCAGCCGGGCGCTGGTCGCCTACGTCAACACGTACAAGCAGCTGTGGACCGCGATCGTGACGGTCATGGCCGTGCTCGCGCTCGCGTACGTGATGAACACGTCCGGTCAGACCGCGACGCTGGGCAACTGGCTGGCCGGAGCCGGCGGGGCGTTCGCGCTGTTGTCACCGATCCTCGGCTGGCTCGGCGTTGCGGTGACCGGATCGGACACGTCGTCCAACTCGCTGTTCGGCGCTCTGCAGGTGAGCGCGGCCGGCAAGGCCGGGCTGGATCCGCTCCTCATGGCGGCCGGCAACAGCTCCGGCGGCGTGCTCGGCAAGATGGTCTCGCCGCAGAACCTGGCGATCGCCGCCGCCGCGGTGGGGATGGCCGGGCGCGAGGGCGAGCTGTTCCGCAAGGTGATCGGCTGGAGCATCCTGCTGCTCGCGGTGATGGTCGCGATCGTCTTCCTGCAGTCGACCGCGGTGCTCTCGTGGATGGTGCCATCCATCTAGCCCGCGTCTGACGTACGACGGGGCGGCGCCGGATCTCCGGTGCCGCCCCGTCGGCGGTGGGACAGTGCCGCGCGGCGGTCGGTCCGCGTCGTCCGCGTGGTCGATCGGCGCTCGACAGGCGTTGCGCCGCCGGCGGGCATGGACGCCTGCGGCGCGGGCATACCGACCGCCATGGCCAGGGGACGGCGGCGCAGCCGCGACGAGTACGAACAGGGGCTCGAGGACTACCACGACCCGACGGCCGGTCTGGCCGGCGCGCCGCCCGCGCGCAGTGCGCTGACCCTGCGCGCCGTGCTCGCCGTGTTCGGTCTGGTGGTCTGCGCCGGGGCGGCGGCGTTGTCCTTCGCGGCCGGCCTCGCCGTCGCCGGGTGGGTGTTCGCGGTCCTGGCAGTGGTCGCGCTGCTCGACCTCGCCGTGATCGTGAACCGGAAGCGGCGGGGCGAGCCCGGGTGACGACCGGCGGCGACTCGGCGGGGATCCGGGCTCGCTCACCGGGGTGCTGGCCCACCTCGGTGCCAGCGCCTCGGGCGGTGGCTGATCGGGTGAGAAACGCCGGATACCCGGGTATGCCGCACTGCGAGGAGGTCCCAGCATGAACGGGCACCGAAGCGGCCGGCCCGGTGGACCGGTCCGGCCAGCCCCGGACATCGTCGACCGGTTGCCGCCCGAGCTGGCTGCGGCCGTGGTGCGGGATGCCGCGGCGATCGTCCGGGCCACCGGGCATCACCGGGCCGTGCGCCGCGGCAGCAGCGTCCTCAGCGCCGCCGAGCTCGCGGTGGCCACGGCGGCGATCCTCGCCCGGAGGGGTGTCCGCGTCGACAAGGACAGCCGCGGGCGGCGCGGCCGGGACTACACCCGGGCGATGCTCGAGGGGATGTTGTCCGTTCTGCCGAGCCAGCTCGAGGTGGACGACTCCGCCGGAGCCACGCCGGCCTCCGTGCTCCGGGAGATCTGGATGGCGCGCTTCTTCTCCGGTCCGACCGCGCCTGCACGGCGTCCAGAGGCGGTCGGCGTGCGGCTCGTGCCGGAACCGGCCTCGGACCTGAGGTGACGGTGGCGTAGCGGGTGTCGCCCGGAGGTCGGCGACCAGCGGGCTGAACTCGTCGCGGTCGTGGACAGGGCCGGGTGCATCAGCAGGGAGACTCCTTCCGCGGACGACGCCGGCGGAGTGTTCCTCACCAGACGTTCAGCCTGCCCAGTCCCGGGTATCCGGTCATCGACAGACCGCAAGGCCCGGTTGCGGACGAGACTCAGAGATCTGCGGATCCCGAGGAGGCAGGCATGACCGACCATTCCCGCGCCCCAGCGACCGATCTGTCCGACGAGGCCCTGCTGCGGGAGCTGACCAGCCTGCATCAGACCCGCAACGACACGTTCCTGCACGGCTCGGACGACGCACTGGCCCAGCACACCCGGCGCATGGCCGAGCTCGAGGCCGAATACCGTGACCGGCGACCGCAGCGCGATGTCGATCCCCACCGGCTCCGGGCCGGGGCCCGAAGCCGCTGACAGCCCGGCACCACGACCGCCTACCCGGGCAGGTCGGCCCGGCACGGCTGCTGCACCGGGGACTCCGCCCGGCGGGGACCCTCCGGCGCCACGCGGTCTGCAGCGCCGAAGACCGGTCCGCGCCGGCACCGTCGGAAACGTCGGCGACACGCCGGTGCGCCTGCCTGCGGGCTACCCGCGCCCGGCGCGGAGACACCTCCGCCGCCGGGATCGAGGTGTGGAAGACAGGCACCGCTCCCACTCGCGGGCGCACGGTCAGGCGCGCCGGCGAATGACGCTCGACTGTCCACGGCCATCACGGGTAGGCCTCGTGTCTGCACGTCACCGCCGACGCGAGGAGGAATGTCATGGCCGGAACAGTCGCCCGGGTGACCGAGATCAGCGCGACGTCCGACACCAGCTTCGAGGACGCGATCAAGATCGGCCTGGAGCGGGCGACCCAGTCGCTGCGGGGTGTGCGATCGGCCTGGGTGAAGGAACAGGAGGTCCAGGTGGCGGACGGAGGCTCCATCACCGGCTACAAGGTCAACCTGCTGGTGACCTTCGTGCTCGAGTAACACTCCGGTGGCAGGGATCCGGCCGGCCGACAGGGCCGGCCGGATCCGCCGGCCGATCTCCCGCTCGTCCTGGCCGGATCATGCGAGGTATTAGCGTCTCGACCATGATCGAGCCGTCCATCCGGCTGGTGGCCACGCATTTCGGCGGCCTGCCGGCGTACTTCCCACTGACGTTGCGCAGCATGGCCGGCAACCCCGACGTCTCCTGGCTGCTGCTGACCGACCAGCCGGTGCCGGATGCGCCGCCGAACGTCGCCGTGCGGGTGTGCCGATTCGAGGACCTGGTGACGCGGATCCGGAGCCACTTCGACTTCCCGGTCTCGCTGGAGCGGCCGTACAAGGTGTGCGACTTCAGGCCGGCGTTCGGCGAGATCCTCGCCGACGACCTGGCCGGGTACGACTTCTGGGGCTACTGCGACCTGGACCTGATCTTCGGACGGATCCGCGACCACCTGCCGGCGGCCGCGTACGAGGCCGACAAGATCCTCTTCCACGGCAACTTCCAGCTGTACCGCAACACCCCGCAAGTAGCCGGCTGGTACCGCCACGAGGTGGGCAAGGTCAGCTACCGGGACGCGCTGACCCGGCCCGAGGCGATGCACTTCGACGAGTGGGCGGGGATCTACTACATCGTCGGGGATCTCGGCGTACGGTCCTGGCAGCAGGACGTGATCTTCGACCTGTCCTTCCGCCGGTACCGCACCCGCGCCGAGTCCCCGCCCGGCCGCGACCCGCGCCGGTACGCCTGGGAGGACGGCGAGCTCTGCGAGTACCGCGTCGAACGCGGCATCGTCAGCCGGCGGACCGCGCTGCTGATCCATCTGCAGAAGCGCACCATGCGGGGGCCGGACATCGGTGTGCTGGACGCGGACCGGTACTGGATCGGACCGAACGGGTTCGCAGTGCAGAAGCAGGTGACCCCGTGGGCCGTGCGGGTCGCACGGCTGGCGAGCGGTCCCGAGCTGCTGCCGTTCTATGCGCGGAGAGCGCAGCGCTACCTGCGCCGCCGCTCGGTCCGCAAGGCCGCCGCCGCGGGCCGCACGACAGTCCAGGTCTAGGCGCGTCGGGCGCGAGGGCTCGACGCCGATGTCCTGGAAGAGGCCGGGCCGCCAACGACGGTCGGCGGATCCAGGGATCGGTCTGAGGTCGCGGCGGGTGCAGTGGGTCGAGCCGGCTACCCCGTCGCGCATCGAATCCTCTCTCCGGGCCTACGGCGGCCGTCGTACGACGGCCGGACCGTCTACGTCGGGCGGCGTAGCGGAAGGCCGTTCGTCGGCTGACGACGCGGGGTCCGGGGGCGCGCGACGATCGGACCGGTGGCGGTGATCGCCGCCGACAGCACGGCCGACCCAGGGAGCTTCGATGTCCAGCGCGCAGCCCGTCCCCGTCCCACCGCCGTTCGCCGGGAAGGTGGCGCTGGTCGCCGGGGCCAGTCGCGGTATCGGCGCGACGACCGCGCGGGCCTTCGCCGGGGCCGGGGCCGCGGTCGTGCTCGGTGCTCGCGACGAGGAGGCGCTGCAGACGGTGGCTGCAGAGATCCGGGAGTCCGGTGGGCGGGCGCTCGCCGTACGGACGGACGTCGCAGACCCGGCCTCGGCCGAGAACCTGGTCCGGCAGGCGGTGGAGACCTTCGGCCGCCTGGACGCCGCGTTCAACAACGCCACCGACGGGCCGCCGCCGGCGCCGTTGGCCGACCTCGACCCGGCGGAGTTCGACCGGGCGATCGCGACGAACATCCGCGGCACGTTCCTCGGCATGAAGTACCAGATCCGGGCGATGCTCGGCGGCGGCGGCACGATCGTCAACATGGCCTCGGGCGCCGGCCTCTACGGCGTCGCCAACCTCGCCGGGTACGTCGCCGGCAAGGCCGGCATCATCGGGCTGACCAAGGTCGCCGCGCTGGACTACGCGGACCAGGGGATCCGGGTCAACGTCGTGGCGCCGGGTCCCATCCTCACCCACCATCTGGAGGCCGCCGGCCAGGAGGCCCAGCGCCGGGCCGGCCAGGCGACCCCGATGCGCCGGATCGGACGGTCGGAGGAGGTCGCGGACGTCGTCCTCTGGCTCTGCTCGGACCGGTCCTCCTTCGTCACCGGCGCCGTCATCCCGATCGACGGCGGCCAGGCGGCCGGCACCAAGCCGGCCCAGATGTACCGGCCAGGACAGCCGATGCCCGCCGAGGACGTCTGAGCAGGAGCAGGATCTGCGGGCCGTCGCTGTCCAGCACGCCGGTGTGCCGGCACTCCCATCCGACCGGCCGCTGCGGGACACGTCCGGCATTGAGGACCAGGGCGCGCTCGGCGCGGGTCTGCTGCCGGCCGCGGGCGGGGCTGATCGCGGTCCGCCGCGGGCGGGGCTGATCGCGGTCCGCCGCGGGCGGGGCTGATCGCGGTCCGCCGCGGGCTCCAGGGTGTGGGCGGGGCTACTTCTTGATGACGACGCGCCCGTTCTGGGCCTGGACCTGGATCTTGGCGTTGTTGAAGCTGGGCTCGTAGAACATGACGTTGGTGGTCCTGGAGCCGAAGGCGGAGTTGACCTGGACGCGCCAGCCGCCGTTCTTGCTCACCGAGCGGAACGCGGTGGTGCCGGCGAAGGTGCAGACGGTGCCGGCCAGGGCGGGCTGGTTCGGGCCGGTGATCGTGGAGGGGACGTCGTAGGTGTCGCTGCCCGCCGGGCAGGTGAAGCCGGGCGGGGCCGGGACGGCGGCGGAGGCGGTCGCGGTGGGCAGCAGGCTGACGCCGGCCGCGGCGACGAGGGTGGCAGCTCCGGCGGCCCAGCGGACGGTCTTGTTCACGACGACTCCCTGAGGATCAATGGACCTGTGAGGCCAAATGCCTGCTCGGTCCGGACACCTGAAGTCTGTTCGCCGTAGTGGTCGCCGCCCCAGTGCACCATGGTCCTAAGACGATCCGGCCATTTCCTGCCTCGAGTACACCTCCCCGGCCGCCCGGGGGGACATGACCGCAGGCTCGGACCAGGCACTTCTGCGGCCCGATGGTCCGGCGGTGGTCCGGGTCGGATCGCAGCGGTACAGGGACCTCCCGGAACTCCTCGGTCAGGCCGAGGTGGACGCCGACGGTCCCCGTCGGCGTCCGGAGAGGCGCACGCGGCGGGCCGGGCGGCGGCTTCGGCGGTCCGGACGGGAGGCGCGCTCAGCGTTCCCGGAAGCCGCCGAGGAAGCGGCGGAAGACCCCGCCCTGGCGGGGCAGCGGCGCGGCCGCCGGCACCGGCGTGCTGCGCCGGCGGGCGATCGGCTGGTCGTAGTCGGTGTGCAGCATGGCCTCGATCGTCTGGGCCTCGTCGAAGTCCTCGGAGCCGTCGATCGAGGGCACGAAGCCGACGAGCATCCCGTCCTTCATCACCTGGGCCTCGAGCCCGGCCGTGCCGTCGGAGTCCCAGACCGCCTGCCGCCCGTCGGGCAGCGAGATCCGTACGCCGAACTGGTAGATGCCGGCCCGCTCCATGTGCGCATCGACGCCGCGGTCCCGCAGCCGGTCGGTGATCTGGCGCGCCTCGTTCTCCTCCATCGCTCCGGTCAACGAGGGCCGGCGCGATCCGGTTCCGGCGACATGACCGCGTGACGTTATGAGTACGCACAGTAGGCGACCGTCATTCTACGTGGCCCTCGATCACCGTCCGGCCGCTCGAGCACGCCGGACGTCCCCGGTGCTGTCCGGCAGCCGGCGGTTCACCGGAGCGATCGCCGGCTCCTTCGTGGTGCCGGCCACCGTCGACCGGCTCTCCCTGGACGTCGGCTTCATCGACACCCCGGGCTCGGTCGCCGTCACCGTCTTCGGCCCGGACGTCGGCACGCTCGGCTCGGTCCCCGCCCTCAACCCCGGCATCGACACGCTGACCAGCAGGACCCACCCCCGGACCCGGGCGTCAGTCCGTCCCCGCCACCAGCCGCAGGTACGGGTTGGTGGCCCGCTCCCGCGCGATCGTGGTGTCCGGGCCGTGACCCGGATGCACGACGGTCGCGTCGTCCAGCGGAAGCACGACCCGGGCCAGCGAGTCCAGCATCGCCGGGTACGACCCGCCGGGCAGGTCGGTCCGGCCGATCGCCCCGGCGAAGAGCAGGTCGCCGGCGAACAGCAGCGGCGCGTCCGGCCCGGTCAGCGTGAACACGACCGAGCCGAGCGTGTGACCCGGGGTGTGCAGAACGCCGAGGCTGAGCCCGGCCAGCTCCAGCGTGTCCCCGTCGGCCAGCTCCCGGACCTCGGCCGGCTCGGCCGTGGGCAGGCTGGTCAGCCCCATCACCGGCGTCCCCGGCGGCGCCCCGAGCCAGCCCAGCGGGTCGGTGAGCTGACCGCGGTCGTCGGGGTGGATCCAGGCCGGCACCTGCGCGTCGTCGCACACCGGCACCACCGAGTACGTGTGGTCGAGGTGGCCGTGGGTCAGCAGCACCGCGGCCGGCCGCAGCCGGTGCCGGTCCAGCAGCTCGGCCAGCGGGCCGGCGGCGTCGATTCCGGGGTCGATGACCACGCACCGCTCCCCCGGGCCCGGCGCGACGACGAAGCAGTTGGTGCCGGGTGGACCGGCCGGGAACCCGGAGACGAGCACCCGGCGAGCCTAACGACCCGGCGTCTGCCCGCTGAGCACCTGGGCCTCGGCCACGGCCAGGGTCCAGGGCGTGTCGGCGGTGAGCGTGTCCGGCGCGCCCGGGATGTCGATCGGGGCGCCGCCGTTCTCGTAGTGCACGGCCCAGATCCGGGTCACGTTCCCGTCGTACTGCGGCGAGGCCTTGGTGTAGGTGTGCGTGCAGGTCGGGGCCCGGCCCTCCGCGTACTCCGTGCCCGGGCCCTTGCAGGTGACCGTGGCGCCGTCACCGGTGTCCCAGACGGTCTGGTCCGGATCGGCCACCGCGACCAGCCCCTCGGCCGAGGTGCCGGTCAGGCGGTTGAACGTCACCGGGTCCATCCAGAACCAGGTGTCCAGCCGGACGATGCCGTTCACCTTCGGGCTGTGCTGCACCACCCCGGTCCGCGTGCGGAGCCGGCCGAACGCCTCCTGGGCCTGCACGATCAGCGGCCGGGCCGGCGGGCCGTCCAGGATGTACGTCGGCACCGGTGGCCCGAAGCAGCCGCCGCAGGGCCAGCACAGCTGCAGCTTCCACTCGTGCCCGGGCGGCGCCGTCTCGGTCGGCGGCGCGTACGGCACCCAGTTGTCCTTGATCGTGCAGGCGGCCCTGCCGACGCAGTAGAACGCGCTGTAGCCCGCCATCTCCTGCTGCTTGTCCAGGTCGCAGGTGTCGATCGGGCCGGAGCCGCCCGGGCCGCCGGGGCTGCCCGGGTCGACGTCGACGCACTTCTTCACGTACGAGATCGAGCCGTCCGGGTTGCGCACCGCCTGCCAGGTGCAGCGCGTCTCGGCCGAGGCGATGCTCGGCGCGACCATGCCGGCCAGCACGGCGGCCGTCACCATCGCGATGAGCAGGCCCACCCGGGTGGGCGAGAGCAGACGACGCAGCATGGTCAGCAGCCTCCGAGCGCGACTTCGTCGGTGACGATCCAGGACTCGCCGGACCGGCGGAGCGTGTAGCGGGCGTGGTAGCGGCCGGTGCCGCCGGAGTCGGTCACGTCGATCGCGGCGCCGGTGCGCACGTCGATCGGGTTCCAGGCCGAGATGTCGTAGCAGTCCTCGACGGTCGCGGTGGCGCCGGTGACCTTGGCCGCCTCGCCGCTGTGCCCGACCGGGCCGCGCAGGCTGATCTGCTGCTGCCGGTTGAGCGCGACGGCCTTGCGGACCTTGGCCAGCTCCGTCCCGGCGGCGGTGGCGGCCAGCGCCGGCAGCTGCGGGTCGGACCCCTTGTGCGCGGCGATCACGGAGTCCCAGAAGGTCCGGTACGCCGCCAGCACCTCGCCGGACGGAACGGTCGGGCTCGCGCTGACCGGCGCCGCGGTCGCGGATGCCGCCCCGGCCGGCCCCGGCGGGAGGTCGGTGGTGCCGCCGGAACTGCCGCACGCGGTCAGGCCCACGGCGAGCGCCGCCCCGACCGTTACCGTACGCAGTCGGCGGTGCACTCTGCTTCCTCCCGGTTTGAGCAAGTCGTCCGGGGATCCTAACCGGTCCTCGTCGTTGTCTGATGCACGCCGCGTGGCCGGAACCGGCAGCCGGCTGAGCCTGGCGCAGCTGTGCGTTCGGGCAGAGCCGGGCGGCCAACGCAGACCGAACAGTGTGACGCCCTACACTCCGGGCCACGTCCCGGACCGTCCGTTTGGCAGGAGCCCACCCGTGCCCACCACGAAGCAGCGCCGCGAGAACGCTCGCCGGCGTCTGGAGCGTCAGATCCAGCGCCGCCAGGAGGCGGCCGCCGCACGCAAGCGACGCAACCTCGTCATGGCGGCCGGCCTCGGCGTGGTCGTCGTCATCGCCGCGGTGGTCCTGGTGGTCACGCAGGTCGGTGGGAGCGACAGCACGCCGGCCGCGGCGCCGAGCGCGAGCGCCAGCGCGAGCACGGCGACCAAGGGCGACTGCACGTACACCAAGGGCAGCGCGGCGGCGACGAAGAACGCCGGCCAGCCGCCGAACGGCAAGGTCGCCACCACCGGCACGGCCACCGTCAACCTGGTCACCACCCAGGGGAACATGACCTTCTCGCTGGACCGGGCCAAGGCGCCCTGCACGGTCAACAGCTTCGTGTTCCTGGCCGGGCACAAGTACTACGACGGCACCCCCTGCCACCGGGTCACCACCGGCGCCACCTTCGGCGTGCTGCAGTGCGGCGACCCGGGCGGCACCGGCAGCGGCGGCCCCGGCTACACGTTCAAGGACGAGCTCGACCCGGCCGGCAAGTACACGACGGGCGTGCTGGCGATGGCGAACGGCGGCGCGAACACCAACGGCAGCCAGTTCTTCATCGTCTACAAGAACACCCAGCTGGACCCGAACTACACGATCTTCGGCACCGTGACCAAGGGCCTGGACGTGGTCGACAAGGTCGCCAAGGCCGGGGCCGCGACCGGGGACGACGGCAAGCCGAAGCTCGCGATCACGCTGAAGACCGTCACGCCCGCGTCGTAACTCTTCGTAGTCAACGACTACGTCCCGCAGTTAGGGTCGGGGTATGCGCCGTTCTCTCGTTCCGGTCGCCGTCCTCAGCGCGCTGCTCGCGGCCGGGTGTGCCGGCTCGTCCGGTACGCCGGCCGCGGCCGGCTCCCCCGCGCCGCCGACCGCTCGGGCCGCGGCGGTGTCGGGGCCGGCGACGCTGGTGCCGGCGACGGTGTCGGTGCCGGCCGGGTTCCGGCAGGCGCCGTTCGACGTGCCGCGGAAGCTGAACCTGCCGGCGGGCTGGACCGCCTCGGTCTACACCCGCATCCCCGGCGCCCGGTTCCTGTCCTACGCCGGCGGGTCCACCGACCTGCTGGTCTCGCAGCCCTCGACCGGCAGCGTCCAGCTCGTCCGGACCCAGGCCGACGGCACCGGCCGGGCCACGCCCTGGCTGACCGGCCTGCACAGCCCGCACGACATCGTCCCGGTCCGCTCCGGCACCACGACCTGGGTGTACGTGGCCGAGTCCGACCGGGTCGCCCGCTACCCCTGGACCGCGGGCGCCGCGACGGCCGGCCCGGGACAGGTCGTCGTCACCGGGCTGCCCGACGGCGGGCACGCGCTGAAGAACATCGCGGTCGTCGGCGGCGCGCTCTACGTCTCGATCGGCTCCAGCTGCAACGTCTGCGCCTCGGACACCACCTCGACCCCGCAGCGGGCGGCGATCTACCGCTACCCGCTCACCGGCGGCACCGGCACCCTGGTCGCGACCGGCCTGCGCAACGCCGAGGGGCTGGCCGAGGTGCCCGGCACCGGCGCGCTCTGGGCGGTGACCAACAACCGGGACCAGATCGCGTACCCGCGGCACGGGGACATCACCGGCGACGGCAAGGACGACTACGGCGCGGTCGTGCCGGCCTACGTCGACGACCACCCGATGGAGCCGTTCGTGCAGGTGCGGACCGGCGCGTTCTACGGCTGGCCGTTCTGCAACGGCACCCAGGACACCGCCGCGGGCAGCCGGGACATGCCGCTGGAGGCCGACGCCGAGACCAACGCCGACGGGCACGTGAACTGCGCCGCCGCGACGAGGATCGACCTCGGCATCCAGGCCCACTCGGCCCCGCTCGGGCTGACGTTCCTGCAGCGGACGGCGGTCCCGGCGGGCCTGCGGACCGGCGCGGCGGTCGCGCTGCACGGCTCCTGGAACCGGACCCGGCGCACCGGCTACAAGGTCGTCTGGTTCGACTGGCAGGGCACCGCGGGCGGCGGCCGGCCCGGCACCCAGCGGGACCTCGTCACCGGCTGGGTCAGCGCGGACGGGCAGGACGTCTGGGGCCGGCCGGTCGACGTGGCCGCGGACGCGAGCGGGTCGCTGCTCGTCACCGACGACCAGTCCGGCACGGTCTACCGGCTGTCGCCGCCGCGCTGAGCCCGGTCAGGCGGGCGGCGCGTGGACGGCGCTGCGGGCGACGACGTGCTCGGCCTCGACCCGGCGGTCGGCCACCGCCGCGTACAGCTCCTCGAGGTGGCGGTGGCCCAGCTCCAGCGTGGTCACCAGCAGGGAGCCGTCCTCGACCGCGGCTTCCAGGCTCGTCCCGCCGGCGGCCGTGAACGCGACCTCCAGCGCGTGCCGGCCGCGCTCGATCACCACGTCCCGGCTCTGCTCGGTGAACCACTGCTGGATCCGGACGGCCGCGTTCGGCGTCCGGACCGAGGACAGCCAGTCCCGGGACGGCCCCGGGTTCTCCGACTCGGAGGTGAGGATCTCGACCAGGTCGCCGTCGCCGAGCGGGCTGGAGAGCCGGACGTGCCGGCCGTTGACCCGGGCCCCGACCGTACGGTGGCCGATCGAGCCGCTCAACGAGTACGCCAGGTCGACCGGGGTGCACCCGGCCGGCAGCGGCACCGTCTCGCCGTCCGTGGTGATGATCGTGATCTCGCGGCCGTCGCCGAGATCGTCGCGCAGGGTCCGGATGAACTCCCCCGCGTCGGCGACCTCGCGCTGCCAGGCCAGCAGCCGGCGCAGCCAGTCCATGTCCCGGCCGCTGGACACGCCGACCTGGCCCGGCCGGTCCGCGTCCTGCAGGTGCGCGGCCACGCCGTGCTCGGCGACCCGGTGCATGGACTCGGTCCGGATGAGCACGTCGACCGGCTCGCCGCCCGGGCCGATCACGGTCGTGTGCAGCGATTGGTAGAGGTTGAACTTCGGCACCGCGATGAGGTCCTTGAACCGGCCCGGCACCGGCCGCCACCGCCCGTGCACGAGCCCCAGCGCCGCGTACGGGTCGCCGGGGTCACCGTCGGGCACCAGGACCAGGATGCGGGCCGCGTCGAGCAGCTCGGCGCCGGAGCCGCCGCGCTCCCGGCTGGTCCGGTACGCCGAGTAGAGGTGCCGCGGGCGCTCGGTGACGGTGGCCGCGATCCGGGCGTCGCGCAGGTCCGGCCCGAGCTCGCGGGCGACGGCGGCGGCGATCGCGGCCCGGTGCTGGCGGCGCTTGCGGTCCAGCTCGGTCGCCAGCGCCGCCTCGGCCGGCTGCAGCACCGGGAAGCAGAGGCCCTCCAGCTCGCGCTTGAGCACGTGGATGCCCAGCCGGTCGGCCAGCGGGACGAGCACGTCCTGGGTGGCCCGGGCGATCCGCTCCTGCTTGTGGATCGGCTGGAAGCGCAGGGTCCGCATGTTGTGCAGCCGGTCGGCCAGCTTGATCACCAGGACGCGCAGGTCCCGGCCGCCGGCGACGATCATCTTGCGCAGCGTCTCGGCCTCGGCGTCCGCGCCGAAGCGGACCTTGTCCAGCTTGGTCACGCCGTCGACCAGGTGCGCGACCTCGAGGCCGAAGTCCTGCTGGGTCCGGGTCAGCGTGTAGCGGGTGTCCTCGACGGTGTCGTGCAGCAGCGCGGCGACCAGCGTGGTGGTGTCCAGGCCGAGGTCGGCCAGGATCGTGGCGACCGCGAGCGGGTGCGTGATGAACGGCTCGCCGGACTTGCGGCGCTGGCCCCGGTGCATCTCCTCGGCGACCGTGTACGCCCGCTCCAGGGTGACGACGTCGGCCTCCGGGTGCTGCTCGACGTGCGCGCTCACCAGCGGGCCGAGTGCACCGCCCGACGCCGGGCCGCGATGCCCGGCCCCGACCCAGCCCCCCAGCATCCCCCGCACCCGCCGATGGAACGGCGCGTGCGCCTCTCCCCCGGCGGCTGGTCCGGTCGCCTCGCCCGGCAGCGCCGCCGGCAGGGCGGCCGCCGCTGCCGACTGGGCGGCCTCCGCCGGCGGCGGCTGGGCGGGCTTGGCCGGCGGCGGCTGGGCGGGCTCGGCCGGGGCGGGCGCGTCGTCCCCCGCCGGGGCCGCTACCGCCGGCCGGGCCGGCGGCGCCGGCAGGGTGGCGCCGCCCGCCGGAGCCGCTGCCGCGGGCCGAGCCGCGGGCAGGGTGGCGCCGCCCGCCGGAGCCGCTGCCGCGGGCCGGGCCGCGGGCGTGGTGGCGCCGCCTACCGCCGGCCGGGCCGGCGGCGCGGGCGGGGTGGCGGGTGGGGCGAGGGCGCGGTCGGTGGGGCGGGTCGGCGAGGCGTCTTCGCGGCGCGGGTCGGGCGAGGGGGCGAGACCGGCCCGCGTCACGGGGCCGGCTTGGGCGGGGTCCGCGGACCGCGGTTCCCCGCTCACCGGCAGCTCCCGCACGGCGTCGCGGCGCCGGCCCCGTCGGTCTCCCCGCCGGGTGCCCCGAGCACGAAGACCGGGAGCCCGAGCGGGACGGTGGACGAGCGCCGGGACGTCCCGACCGCGGCCACGACCTCGGCCGGGAACGCGTCCAGCTCGACCGCGCCGAGCGAGGCCGCCTCCCGCAGCACCGCGATCGTCCGGTCCCGCAGGGTCGGGACGCCGGTGCCGAGCCGCCGGACCCGGGCCAGGTGCGGCTCGACCGCCTCCGCCCCGGACCGTACGGAGACCGCCCGCAGCACCTCGACGGCCCGGTAGAACTCCACCGACCGCTCCCAGGCCGTCCACCCGAACTGGCCCTGGTCGGTCGCGATCTGGTTGCAGCCCAGGTAGCGGCAGGCGTGGTAGAGCGCGCCGGCCTCGGTGACGACCCGGTCCGAGCTACGCCCGCCGGTCGCGAACGGCATCGCCGGGCACAGGTGCGGCGAGTCGGCCATCCGCTGCATCTGGTTGCGGGCCGGGTCCTCGACGATCCGCCAGCGGCCGCTGTCCGGGTCGTAGTCGGCGAAGGCCGCGTCCGAATCCGGGCTGTGCACGTTGCAGAGCGAGACGGAGCCGCGCCCGGCCGGCCCGTCGTTGGCGTAGACGTACACCTGGGGGACGTCCATGGCTGGGCAGGCGTGGAACGGCTTGGTCGAGTCCACGCCCTCCTCGACCGCCGCGACGTGGGTCAGGTACGCGTCCGCGAGCTCGTCGTCGCCGATGACCCGGCCGCGCAGCTCACGCTCGGTGAAGTAGATGAGCGGGAAGTTGAAATGGACCAGCTCGTCACGGTGCGTGTCCCGGAACTCGTACAGCCGCTCACAGAGCGTGCGCCACGCGAGCGGATCGAGGTGATCCAGCCCCTTGGCCAAGAAGTCGGACGTGCCTTCCACCGAACCGCTGTGGAAAGCAAAACCGCGCACTCCCATCTCCCACAGTGCACGTACTGTTTCCAGAACGGTCAAGTAATTGCGCGGCCAAACAGTGACTTGAACCTTGACCGGTACGCCCTGTGCAACTGCCCGTTCGATCGTGGCGATGGTCTTGCGGAACGCGCCGGCCGAGCCGCGCAGCGCGTCGTTCACGGCCGGGTCGATCGAGTCCAGGCTGACGATGACCTTGTAGAGGTCACCGGCCTCCAGCGCGGGCCCGAAGGTCCGGTCGAACCGGGCCGGCGAGGTCGCCCCGTTGGTGATCGACATGGTGGCCAGGCCGACCGCGGCCGCGTGCTCCAGCTTGGCCGCCGACCCCTCCGGGTCCATCGTCGGCTCGGCCCCGAGGAGGTAGAAATCCTGCAGCCCCGCGCCGAGTCCGCGCAGGTGACCGGTGAAGTCCTCCCACGGCACGCGCAGTCGCTCGTTGGCCGCGGTGGGCGCGATCGAGGGCCGGTCGAGCCGCTCGCCCGTGTAGCACCCCGGGCAGCGCAAATTGCAGCGATCGTCACCCTGGTAGGTGACCCGGAGGATCTCGCGCTCGTCCAGCCACCCCGGCCAGTACGGCGAGGGGTTCTGGTTGACCCGCAGGGACACGGGCGGGAGCTCGTCGTCGGCCGGGTCGAAGACCCCGGCCCGGTCCTGGACCGGGCTGTAGCGGTCGGTCGACGACCAGGCGATCCGTCGGCCCGCGGACATTGCGCTCCCTCTCCGGTGCGTCGGTGGACTTCCCCGCGCGGGCACGGTGCTTCGACCCGCTCCGGGCAGGTTTATTCAGACATCAATCGCGAGTCAATGCAATAACGACTTTGAGTGCCGTTATAAATGCTGTGAGTAAGCAAATTCCGGCTCCACACCACGTTGAGTCATCACGACGGAGCGTGACAGAAAGTGGGACCGGACTCCACCCGACAAGCACGCTCAGTGAGCGAAGGCGTCGGAATCGGCGCGTCAGCGCCGTTCGGTCACGTACCCGACGTGAGGCGGTACACGTCGTACACACCCTCGACCGACCGGATCGCCTTCAGAAGGTGACCGAGGTGCTTCGGATCACCGAGCTCGAAGGTGAACCGGCTGACCGCGACGCGGTCCCGGGAGGTCGTCACCGACGCGGACAGGATGCTGATCCGCTCGTCGGACAGGACCCGGGTGACGTCGGACAGCAGCCGGTGCCGGTCGAGCGCCTCGACCTGGATCGCGACCAGGAAGACCGAGTCGGTGGACGGCGCCCACTCGACCTCGACGATCCGCTCCGGCTCCGAGAGCAGGTCGGAGGCGTTGGTGCAGGACTTGCGGTGCACGGACACGCCGCCGCCACGGGTGACGAAGCCGATGATCTCGTCGCCCGGCACCGGCGTGCAGCACTTGGCCAGCTTGACCCAGACGTCCGAGGCGCCCTTGACCACGACCCCCGGGTCGCCGGTCGGCCGCCGCCGCCCGGTCCGGGCCGGTACGGCGGTCTCGGCGATGTCCTCGGCCGCGCCCTCGGACCCGCCGAGCGAGGCGACCAGCTTCTGCACCACCGAGGTGGCGCTGACGTGGCCCTCGCCGACGGCCGCGTAGAGCGCGGTGATGTCGGTGTAGCGCAGGTCGCTGGCCATGGTCTTCAGCGCGTCGCCGCCGAACAGCCGCTGCAGCGGCAGGCCGGCCTTGCGCATGGCCCGGCTGATCGCGTCCTTGCCGGACTCGATCGCGTCCTCGCGGCGCTCCTTGGCGAACCACTGCCGGATCTTCGTCTTCGCCCGCGGCGAGGCCACGAACGACAGCCAGTCCCGCGACGGGCCGGCGCCCTCGGACTTGGAGGTGAAGACCTCGACCGTGTCGCCGTTCTCCAGCGGCGACTCCAGCGCCACCAGCCGGCCGTTGACCCGGGCGCCGATGCAGCGGTGGCCGACCTCGGTGTGCACCGCGTACGCGAAGTCGACCGGGGTGGAGCCGGACGGCAGCGCGATCACGTCGCCCTTGGGCGTGAAGACGAAGACCTCGCGGGAGCCCAGGTCGAAGCGCAGCGACTCCAGGAACTCCCCCGGCTCCTGGGTCTCGCGCTGCCAGTCCAGCAGCTGCCGCAGCCAGAGCAGGTCCTCGCCGCCGGGCGTGCCCGGGGTGAGCACCTCGGGCTTGTTGGTCTCCTTGTACTTCCAGTGCGCCGCGATGCCGTACTCCGCGGTCCGGTGCATGGCCAGGTCCCGGATCTGCAGCTCGACCGGCTTGCCCTCGGGGCCGATGACCGTCGTGTGCAGCGACTGGTACATGTTGAACTTCGGCATCGCGATGTAGTCCTTGAACCGGCCCGGGACCGGCTGCCAGGTCGCGTGCACCACGCCGAGCGTCGCGTAGCAGTCGCGCACCGAGTCGACCAGGATCCGGATGCCGACCAGGTCGTAGATGTCGGTGAAGTCGCGGCCGCGGACGATCATCTTCTGGTAGATCGAGTAGTAGTGCTTCGGCCGGCCGGTCACGGTCGCCTTCACCCGGGCCGCGCGCAGGTCGGCGGAGACCCGCTCGACCACCCGGGCCAGGTAGGTGTCCCGGGACGGGGCGCGCTCGGCCACCAGCCGGACGATCTCGTCGTACCGCTTCGGGTAGAGGGTGGCGAAGGCCAGGTCCTCCAGCTCCCACTTCACGGTGTTCATGCCGAGCCGGTGCGCCAGCGGGGCGAGCACCTCCAGCGTCTGCCGGGCGATGCGCTCCTGCTTGTCGGGCTTGAGGAAGCGCAGCGTGCGCATGTTGTGCAGCCGGTCGGCCAGCTTGATGACCAGCACGCGCGGGTCGCGGGCCATCGCGACGATCATCTTGCGGATCGTCTCGGCCTCGGCGGCGTCGCCGTACTTGACCTTGTCGAGCTTGGTGACGCCGTCGACGAGGTGCGCGACCTCGGCGTCGAAGTCGCGCTTGACGTCCTCCAGCCCGTACGTCGTGTCCTCGACCGTGTCGTGCAGCAGCGCGGACACCAGCGTGGTGGTGTCCATGCCGAGCTCGGCCAGGATCGTGGCCACCGCGAGCGGGTGGGTGATGAACGGGTCGCCGGACTTGCGCAGCTGGCCGCGGTGGCGCTCCTCCGCGATGTCGTACGCCCGCTGCAGGATCTTCAGGTCGGCCTTGGGGTGGGCGGCACGGTGGGTGGCGACCAGCGGCTCCAGCACGGCCTGGATGCCGGACGGGCGCTGCCCCCCGGATGCCAGCCGGCGGGCCAGCCGGGCCCGGACCCGGCGCCGGTACGTCGTCGGGTCGATCTCGTCCGGAACCGCCTCCGGAATGTCCTCGTCCTCGTCGTCCTCGTCGTCCAGGACGAGCGGGAGACCGGGCAGCGGCTGGGTCGGGTACGGGTCGGCCTCGAACTCGGCCTCCTCGCTGACCTCGACGTCCGCGTCGAGCGGGGCCTCAGGGGCGGTGGTGGCCTGCTCCGGACGCGCCTCATCCGCGGCCGTCCGGTCCGGGTCAGAACCGGTCAGTGCCGCCGCCGGCGCGAGGTCCGAGCTCAGGGCCGCTCCCCTTTCGTCGCGGAGCTGACCTCACCGAGTGTACGTGGGCCTGGGGACACGCGGCGCAGACCACGCTGGTGTCGCCCGATCGGCGCACCCTCGCGACGTCCGGCGGCTAGGCCGCTAACACGCTGTGCACGTCGAGCTGGGCCAATCGGTCGCGACCCCCGAGAGCGGTCAACTCGACCACGACGGACACTCCGGTCAGTTCTCCCCCGGCCCGGCCGACCAGGTCGGCGGCCGCGGCCAGCGTCCCGCCGGTGGCCAGCACGTCGTCGACCAGCAGCACCCGGCGGTGGCCGGCGAACGCGTCCTCGTGCACCTCGACCTCGGCCTCGCCGTACTCCAGCTGGTACGCGGCGGAGACCGTGCGCCAGGGCAGCTTGCCGGCCTTGCGGACCGGGACCACGCCGAGGCCGGTCTCGATCGCGATCGCGGCCGCGAACAGGAAGCCGCGGGCCTCCACACCGGCCACGACGTCGAAGCCGGCGCCGGCGTGCTCGGCCGCGATCGCGCGGGCGACCTCGGCGAACAGGGGGCCGTCGGCCAGCAGCGGGGTCAGGTCCTTGAACACGATCCCCGGCTTGGGGAAGTCAGGAACGTCCCGCAGCCGAGCAGCAACCCGCTCCCCCAGGTCGGTCACGGTGCGGCGCTCCGGTCCGGACGCCGCCGCGCCCGACCGTCCGCTCACCGGCGCTTCTTGGCCGAGGGCCGGCCACCGCCCCCACGCTTCTGCGACGGGCGCTTCTGCGGGCGGGCGCCCGGTCGAGGCGTGCTGGAGCCGGCCCCGGTGCGGGCGGCCGGCTCGGGCGTCTCGTCGCCGGCCAGCTCCGCCTCGACGATGTCCTCGTCCTCGGCGAGCTCCGGGTCGGCGACGTCCTCGTCCGCCGGCGCCTTGGCCCGGCGGGACTTGGTGGCCGTGGCCGTGGCCGTGGCCGGACCGGCCGCGGCGACCGCCTTCTGCCGGCGCGGGGTCCCGGTGGTGACCTCGCCCTTGCTCTCCTGCGCCCGCCGGGTGGCGACCCGCTTGGCCAGCGCCGCGTACTTCGGCTCGCGCTCCTTGAGCTCGCAGACGATCGGCGTGGCCAGGAAGATCGACGAGTACGCCCCCGAGGCCAGGCCGACGAACAGCACCAGCGCGAGGTCCTTGATGGTGCCGACGCCGAGCAGCCCGGCGCCGACGAACAGCAGGCCGCCCACCGGCAGCAGCGCGATCAGCGAGGTGTTGATCGAGCGCATCAGCGTCTGGTTGACCGCCAGGTTCGCGGCCCCCGAGTACGTGATGCGAGATCCGCCGAGGATGCCGCGCGCGTTCTCGTCGACCTTGTCGAAGACGACGACGGTGTCGTACAGGGAGAAACCGAGGATGGTCAGCAGCCCGACGATGGTGGACGGGGTGACCTCGAAGCCGACGATCGAATAGATGCCGGCGGTGAGCAAGAGGTCGTGGAACAACGCCGCGATCGCGCCGACGGCCATCTTCCACTCGAACCGGACCGCGATGAAGATGCAGACCGCGATCAGGAAGATCACCAGACCGCGGACCGCGGCCGTGGTGATGTCGCTGCCCCAGGACGAGCTGACCGCCTGGACGGTCACCTCCTGGCCGAACCGGGTCTGCAGCGCGTTCTTCACGCTCGTCTGCTGGGCCGGGCTGAGCTCACCGGCCTTGAGCAGGACCTGCCGCTGGCCACCCGCGCCGACGATCTGCGGGGTGCTCTCGACCTGGGCGCCGGCCTGCTCGGCCACCTGTTGCACCTCGGCCGGCTGCGCGGTCGAGGCGTTGAACTGGAACGAGGTGCCGCCGGAGAACTCGATGCCCAGGTTGAAGCCGCGGAAGACGAAGCTGCCGACACACAGCAGCAGGAGGACCGCGGAGACCCAATACCACCGCTTGCGCTTGCCGATGAAGTCGAAGACGGCCTCGCCCGCGTTCAGCCGGCGGAACAGCGTGAGCATGCTCAGGACTCCTTCGCCGACACGCGGCCGCGACGGCCGGCGGCGGAACGGGCGGGGGTACGGGCCGGGGCGGCTGCGCGCTCGGCGGCGGCCCGCTGGGCGGCGATCTTCTGCACCGAGCCCAGCCCGGACACCCGCGGCGACATGAACGCCTTGTTGCGGGCGAAGAGCGTGACGAGCGGGTGTGTGAAGAGGAAGACGATCACCAGGTCGAGGATCGTCGACATGCCGAGGGTGAAGGCGAAGCCCTTCACCGTGCCGGCGGCGAGGTAATAGAGGATCGCGGCGGCCAGGAACGAGACCGCGTCCGCGGACAGGATCGTCCGCCGGGCCCGGACCCAGGCCCGGGGCACCGCCGAGCGTGGTGATCGGCCGTCCCGGATCTCGTCCTTCAATCGTTCGAAGAACACGACGAACGAGTCCGCGGTGATACCGATCGCGACGATGAAGCCCGCGACGCCGGCCAGGGTCAGGGTGAAGCCGATCTGGCGGCCGAGGATGACCAGCGCCGCGTACACCACGATGCCGGACAGGAGCAGGCTGGCGATCATGACCAGGCCCAGGGCCCGGTAGTAGAGCAGGCTGTAGATGAAGACCAGCGCGACGCCGATGCCGCCGGCGAGCAGGCCCGCCTTGAGCTGGTCGGTGCCGAGCGTCGGCGAGACGGTCAGCGCCTCCTGCTGCTGGAAGGTCAGCGGCAGCGCGCCGTACTTGAGCACGTTGGCCAGGTCCTGGGAGTCGCTCTGGGTGAAGCTGCCGGTGATCTGCGTCTGGCCGTTGATCGTGCCCTGGATCGCCGGGGCCGAGATCGTCTTGCCGTCGAGCACGAACGCGACGTTGTTGGCCGGGTCGTTCGGGGTCGCGGTCACGTTGTGCGCCGAGGTGTACTGGGCCCAGGTCGACTGGCCCTTGCTCTTGAAGTCGAGCGAGACCGTCCACTGCGGGCTGGTCGAGGTCGGCGCGACCGCGGAGGCGCCGGAGATGTCGGTGCCCTCGATGATCGCCGGGGCCAGCAGGTACTTGGTGGCGCCGTTCTGGTCGCAGGACGGGATCACGTCGGTCGGCTTGTCGACAGAGGCGGCGGCGCCGGAGTCGGCCGAGCAGGTCAGCTTCTGGTACGCGAGCACGGCCTGCTGGTACTGCGCCGGGTCGACGCCGGCGGGCGGGGTGGCCGGGATCGTCGTGTCGGTCCCGGCCGGCGCGGTCGCGGCGGGCGCCGCCGGCGCGCTCGCGGCCGGCGTGGTCGCCGCCGGCGCGGGCGCGAAGCCCTGCGGCGAGGCCGAGCCGCTGGCCGAGGCCGAGGGGGCGGCCGAGCCGCTCGCGGCCGGGCTGGCGGTGCCGGACGGGGTGGCCGTGCCGGCCGGGGCCGGGGCGGCGGCCGCGCTGGTGATCAGCGGGCGGAACCGCAGCTGCGCGGTCTGGCCGACGGTCTTGGCCTGGTCACCGTTCGCGCCCGGCACCGAGATGATGATCCGGTCCCGGCCCTGGGTGACCACCTCGGCCTCGGCCACACCGAGGCCGTTGACCCGGCGTTCGATGATCTGCCGGGCCTGGTTCAGCGCGTCGCTGCTCGGCGGCTGGTTGTTGGTGGTCTTCGCCTGCAGCGTCACCTGGGTGCCGCCCTCGAGGTCCAGGCCGAGCTTGGGGGTGGCAGAGCTGCCGGTGAAGAAGACCAGCGCGTACAGCACGACCAAGATGCCGGCGAGAGCGCCGAGGTAGCGGCCGATGGGCAGCGATCCGGACGGTGCGGCCACGGGGTGTCATCTCTCCTCGGTGCGGGTCCCGCCGCGGCGGGGTCAACGTTCCAGGCCAGTATGACCCGGCCCACGTTCTGTCTTGGTGTGCTGGGGTACGGCTAGCGCACGTCGGGCTCGGTGCTGTCGGCCTCGGCCGGCTCGGGCGCGACGACCGGCGACCTCACCTCGGCGATGGCGGCCTTGGCCCAGCGGACCGTCACCCCGGGCGAGATCTCCAGGTCGACGGTGTCGTCGCCGAGGGACACGACCGTTGCATGGAGCCCCGAGGTCGTCATCACCTCGGTTCCGGGCAACAGGCCGGCCTGCAGCTGCTGGGCCCGCTGCACCGCGCGGTTGCGCTGGCGCATCGGCAGGACCAGCAGGAACACCACCGCGATCGCGATGAACAACAGCGGGACTAGCTCAGACATGACGGGTCGATCTCCTCCAGCTCACGATCGTCCGCCCGTTCGGCGGGCGGCCGGTCGGCAATCGCGGCAGTCTATACACAGCGTGCCTTGCTGCTTGGCGCAACGTGTCAGGCTCGATGCCGGTTCCGGACTCACTCGAACAGTAGTGCCGATCCCGGCCCCGGTGGGGTGAGGCCGAGGTGCGTCCAGGCCGCCGGCGTGGCCACCCGGCCGCGCGGGGTCCGGGCCAGCAGGCCGGCCCGGACCAGGTACGGCTCGGCGACCTCCTCGACGGTCCGCTGCTCCTCCCCGACCGCGACCGCGAGCGTGGACACGCCGACCGGACCGCCGCCGAAGCGCCGCACGAGCGCGTCGAGCACCGCCCGGTCCAGCCGGTCCAGGCCGAGGTCGTCGACGTCGTACACGGTCAGGCCGGCGCGGGCGATCTCCCGGTCGATCACGCCGTCGGCCCGGACCTCGGCGTAGTCGCGGACCCGGCGCAGCAGCCGGTTGGCGATCCGCGGGGTGCCGCGGGACCGGCCGGCGATCTCGTCCGCGCCGTCGGGCTCCAGCCGGACCCCGAGCAGACCGGCCGAGCGGACCAGCACCTGCTCCAGCTCGTCCGGCTCGTAGAAGTCCATGTGGCCGACGAAGCCGAAGCGGTCCCGCAGCGGGCCGGTCAGCAGGCCGGCCCGGGTGGTCGCACCGACCAGCGTGAACGGCGCGACCTCGAGCGGGATCGCGGTCGCGCCCGGGCCCTTGCCGACGATGACGTCGACCCGGAAGTCCTCCATCGCGATGTAGAGGAGCTCCTCGGCCGGCCGGGCGATGCGGTGGATCTCGTCCACGAACAGCACGTCGCCGTCGCCGAGCGCGGTGAGGATCGCGGCCAGGTCGCCGGCCCGTTCGATCGCCGGGCCGCTGGTGACCCGGATCCCGGCCCCCAGCTCGGCCGCGACGATCAGAGCCAGGCTGGTCTTGCCCAGGCCGGGCGCGCCGGAGAACAGGATGTGGTCGGGCGGGCGGCCACGGCGCAGCGCGCTGGTGAGGACCAGGCCGAGCTGCTCGCGGACCTTGGGCTGGCCGACGAAGTCCTCCAGCTTGCGCGGCCGGAGGGCGGCCTCGACCTCACGCTCGTCCCCCTCCGCGTACGGGCTGGCGACGTCCGGTTCAGCCACCGTCACCCACTCATCGGTGCAAGGCGGGGTACGGAGGTGTAGGCCGGTGTCATCGCGGGCTCAGCACCCGTAGCGCGGCCCGCAGCAGGGCCGGGACGTCCGGGGTGCCGTCGGCCTCGGGCGCGACCACGGTGACGGCCTCGTCGGCCTCCTTCGCGGTCCAGCCGAGGCTCACCAGGGCCTGGCCGACCTGGTCCCGCCAGGGCGCGGTGGCCGTCGTCCCGCCCGGCCCGGCCTGGTCCCCGGCCTCGATCGCGCCGATCTTGTCCCGCAGCTCCAGGACCAGCCGCTCGGCGCCCTTCTTGCCGATGCCGGGCACCCGGGTCAGCGCGGGCACGTCCGCGGTGGCGACCGCGCGGCGGACCTCGGTCGGCGGCAGCACGCTCAGGACGGCCTGGGCCAGCCGGGGGCCGACGCCGCTGGCGGTCAGCAGCAGCTCGAAGATCGAGCGCTCGTCGTCGTCGGAGAAGCCGTACAGGGTCAGGGAGTCCTCGCGGACGACCAGGCTGGTGGACAGCCGGGCGGGCTGGCCGACGCGGAGCCGGGCCAGCGTGCCGGGGGTGCAGGAGACGGCCAGGCCCACTCCCCCGACCTCGACCACGGCGCCGGCCGCGCTGACCGCCGCGACCTGCCCGTGCACGCTCGCGATCACGCCCGCTCCTTCGCCACTGCGGCGGCCAGTCGGGTCTGGGCCGGGCCGCGCCAGAGCTGGCAGATCGCGAGGGCGAGCGCGTCGGCGGCGTCGGCCGGCTTGGGCTGCTCGGTGAGCTTGAGCAGCCGGGTCACCATGATCCCGACCTGCGCCTTGTCGGCCCGGCCGGAGCCGGTGACCGCGGCCTTGACCTCGCTGGGGGTGTGCAACGCGACCGGGACGCCGGCCCGGGCCGCGGCGAGCACCGCCAGCGCGGCCGCCTGCGCCGTACCCATGACCGTACGGACGTTGTGCTGGCTGAAGACGCGCTCGACCGCCACCACGTCCGGCCGGTGCGCCGCCACGGCCGCGTCCAGGCCGGCGGCGAGGGCGAGCAGCCGGTCGGCCAGCTCGGCGTCGGCCGGGGTACGCAGGACCGAGACGTGGACCAGCCGCATCGGCCGCCCCGCCGACCCCTCGACGACGCCGACGCCGCACCGGGTCAGCCCCGGGTCGACGCCCAGCACCCGCACCGCTGACCTCCCGAGCCGATCGAACAGTCGTTCGCCACCGTAGCCGCGACCGATCGTCGCGACCGGCCGGACACGCGGTGGACACTGGGCCCGTGGATCGCGCCCCCCTCGACCCGGCCGCGCTGGACGCGGTCGTCCGCCCGCTGGCCGCGGCCCGCACGCTGCCGGGGGCGGCGTACGGGTCGCCGGAGGTCTTCGACTGGGAGCAGGCACACTTCTTCGCCGGCGGCTGGGTCTGCGCCGGGCGGGCCGACGCGCTCGCGGCGCCGGGCGACCAGCGCGCGGTCACCGTCGGCGGCAGCTCGCTGCTGCTGGTCCGGGACAACGACGGCGTCCTGCGGGGCTGGTTCAACGTCTGCCGGCACCGCGGGCACGAGCTGCTGGAACCGGGCAGCAGCCGCAAGGGCCGGGCGATCCGCTGCCCGTACCACGGCTGGGTCTACGGGCTGGGCGGCGAGTGCCGGGCCATGCCCCGCTTCGGCAAGGACTCCGACGACGGCATCGACCGCAGCGCGTTCGGGCTGGTCGCAGCACGGGTCGAGCAGTGGCAGGGCTGGGTGTTCGCGAACGTCTCCGGGGAGGCCCCGCCGCTGGCCGAGCACCTCGGGAACGCGGCCATGGTCGTCGACGGCTACGACGTGTCGCGGCTGCGGCTCGGCACCCGGCACGAGTACGAGGTCGCGGCCAACTGGAAGGTCATCGTCGAGAACTACCTGGAGTGCTACCACTGCGCGCCGATCCACCCGGAGCTCTGCGAGGTCACCCCGCCCGAGTCCGGCCTGGGCTACCCGGTGTCGCCGGTCGGGGCCTGGACCGGGGGGCCGCTGGCGCTGCGCGAGGGCGTGCAGACGATGTCGCTGGACGGGCGCAGCCTCGGCGTGCCGATCCCGGGGCTGCCGGCGGCGAAGGCCCGCGTGGTCGGGTACGCGGCGCTGCTGCCGGGCCTGCTGATCAGCGCGCACCCGGACTACCTCATGACGCACCGGCTGGAGCCGCTCGCGGCCGCCCGGACCCGGGTCGAGTGCACCTGGTACTTCCCGCCCGAGGCCTGGGAGCGCCCCGGCTTCGACCCGGCGTACGCGGCCGACTTCTGGGATCTGGTCAACCGGCAGGACTGGGCCGCCTGCGAGTCCGTGCAGCGCAACACGAGCTCACCGGGCTGGCGCCCGGGCCCGTTCTCCCCCTGGGAAACCGACGTCCACGCCGTCATGGCAGCAGTAGCCCGTGGCTACGAAACCGGCCGCCTCGGCCCCGTCTGACCGCCTGGCGACCGGGGCGGGCGCCCGGAGAGGCACAAGTCCGACCCGCGCGGCGGGTTGACGGTGATCGGGTCCTCCGCGACCGGCGGGGCTCGTTGGACGAGGTCGGTCGAGACCCGCCAGTGCAGACGAGGCACCGCCCGGGGGTTACGGGGCCGCCCCCGACAGCGACTCAGTCGACCAGGGCCAGGACCTCGTCGGAGACGTCGAAGTTGGCGTAGACCTCCTGGACGTCGTCGAGCTCCTCGAGCGCCTCGACCAGGCGGAACACCTTGCGGGCGCCGTCCTCGTCCAGCGGCACCGTCACGCTCGGCACGAACTGGGCCTCGGCCGAGTCGTACTCGATGCCCGCGCCCTGCAGCGCCGTCCGTACCGCGACCAGGTCGGTCGGCTCGCTCACGACCTCGAACGACTCGCCGTCGTCGGTGACCTCCTCCGCGCCGGCATCGAGCACCGCGGCGAACACGTCGTCCTCGGTCGTGCCCTCCTTGGGTACGAGCACGACGCCCTTGCGGTTGAACAGGTACGCCACCGAGCCCGGGTCGGCCATGTTGCCGCCGTTGCGGGTCATCGCCGTCCGCACGTCCGAGGCGGCCCGGTTGCGGTTGTCGGTCAGGCACTCCACCAGCACCGCGACGCCGCCCGGCCCGTACCCCTCGTACGTGATCGACTGGTAGTCGACGCCGGCGCCCTCGATCCCGGACCCGCGCTTGACCGCGCGGTCGATGTTGTCGATGGGGACGGAGGTGCGCTTCGCCTTCTGGATGGCGTCGAACAGCGTCGGGTTGCCGGCCGGGTCACCGCCGCCGGTCCGCGCCGCGACCTCGATGTTCTTCACCAGCTTGGCGAACAGCTTGCCGCGCTTGGCATCGATCACGGCCTTCTTGTGCTTCGTCGTCGCCCACTTGGAGTGGCCGCTCATAGGACTTGCTCCTTCACGATCTCCACGAACAGCGCGTGCAGCCGCGCGTCGCCGGCCAGCTCCGGATGGAACGAGGTGGCCAGCAGGCCGCCCTGTCGCACCGCCACGATCCTACCGGCGGAAAGCCCGCGCCCTGTCGGCCCCTTGTCGGCGGCGCCGACGGCGCTCCCCAGCACCTCGACGTCCGGACCGACCGACTCGACCCAGGGCGCGCGGATGAACACCGCGTGGAACGGCCCGCCCGGCACGCCGGTGAGCGGGATGGACTCCTCGAACGAGTCGACCTGCCGACCGAAGGCGTTGCGCCGGACGGTCACGTCCAGCCCGCCGAGGGTCTGCTGACCCTCCACGCCGTCGAGAACGCGGTCGGCCAGCAGGATCATCCCGGCGCACGACCCGTACGCGGGCATGCCGCCGGCGATCCGCTTGCGCAGCGGTTCGAGCAGGTCGAAGGCGACGGCGAGCTTGATGATCGTGGTCGACTCGCCGCCCGGGATCACCAGCCCGTCGACCGACTCCAGCTCGGTGGCCCGCCGGACCGTGATGGCCGAAGCGCCGGAGTCCGAGAGCGCCCGCAGGTGTTCGCGCACGTCACCCTGGAGGGCGAGGACCCCGATCCTCACCAGCCGCGGCCGGCGTAGCGCTGCTCGGGCTTGAGCTCGTCCAGCCCGATCCCGACCATCGGCTCGCCGAGCCCGCGGGAGACCTTCGCGATCACGTCGGGGTCGTCGTGGAACGTGGTCGCCTTGACGATCGCCTCGGCGCGGCGGGCCGGGTCGCCGGACTTGAAGATGCCGGAGCCGACGAACACGCCCTCGGCGCCGAGCTGCATCATCATCGCCGCGTCGGCCGGGGTCGCGATGCCGCCGGCGGTGAACAGCACGACCGGCAGCCTGCCCGCCGCGGCCACGTCGGCGACCAGCTCGTACGGCGCGCGCAGCTCCTTGGCCGCGCCGTACAGCTCCTCGGGGGACATGCCGGACAGCGCCCGGATGCCGGCCCGGATCGAGCGCATGTGCCGGGTCGCCTCGACCACGTTGCCGGTGCCGGCCTCGCCCTTGGAGCGGATCATCGCCGCGCCCTCGGAGATCCGCCGCAGCGCCTCCCCCAGGTCGGTCGCACCGCAGACGAACGGGACCGTGAACGCCCACTTGTCGATGTGGTACGCCTCGTCGGCCGGGGTGAGCACCTCGGACTCGTCCACGTAGTCGACGCCGAGCGACTGCAGCACCTGGGCCTCGACGAAGTGCCCGATCCGGGCCTTGGCCATGACCGGGATCGAGACCGTGTCGATGATGCCCTCGACCATGTCCGGGTCGGACATGCGGGCGACGCCGCCCTGCGCGCGGATGTCGGCCGGCACCCGCTCCAGGGCCATCACCGCGACCGCGCCCGCGTCCTCGGCGATCTTCGCCTGCTCGGGCGTGACCACGTCCATGATCACACCGCCCTTGAGCATCTCGGCCATGCCGCGCTTGACGCGCGCGGTGCCGGTCCTGGGGGTGGCGGTGACGGGGGCGTCGGAGTACTCGGACATGACCGCGATTCTACGTGGGCTCAGCGGTACGACACCGGCGCGCCGGTCGCGGCCAGCAGGACCCAGGCCCCGCCGGGGTCGAGCGTGATCGGTTTGCGGTCCGCGTCCAGGTAGGAGGTCCGGCCGGCCGGGCGGGCCCGGGCCCAGCTGCCGGTCAGCACCCGGCCGTCCCGGAACACCAGCAGCCGGCCGGTCCCGACCGTGGACGTGTAGACCGACGGGGTGCCGAGCACGTCGACGTCGGTCGGGTCGATGCGGGCCCGGCTGACCGGTACGACCAGGTTCGGCGTCGAGATCGGCCGGCCGGACGCGGCCCGCCGGAGGGTGCCGTCCCGGTTGAGCAGCAGCCAGCGGCGGGTCGGGGCGTCCCAGCGGAAGTCGACCCGGGTCTTGCCGACGGTGACCGACACCGCGCCGACCTTGCGGGCCCTGGCCAGCCGCGGGTCGGTGTGGGCCCAGCGCAGCCCGATGTCGTGCGGCCCGGAGACGCCGTGCAGCCGGGCCGCGAGCGCCGCCGTGTTCACCACCAGGTTGTACGGCGCCACCCGGCTGCCGAGCCGCCGGTAGACCCCGCCCTGCCGCTGCGGCCCGGCGTCGACCACGGTCGAGTGCCGCAGCCGGGCCACCGGGGCCCCGGCGCCGCCGGAGTACGCCAGCGCGGGCCGGCCGTACGCGGCCAGCAGCTCGGGGTCGGAGTTGCGCACCGACCGGACCGGGCCGACCACCGCGGGCTGACGGCCGGCGAACACCGCGACCAGCCGGGTCACGCCGGCCTCGACCTGCTCGACGTAGACGAGGTCGGCGTACTCCAGGCCGAGCTGGGGCCGGCCGTCAGCGGTGTCGTCGATCTTGACCGCGATGACCGGCCGCCTCGGGACGGCGCCGACGCCGGTCAGCGGGTTGACCGCGGGCGCGACCGGCTTCGGCGCGGGCTTCGGCACCGGGGTCGTCGGGGCCGGCGTCGGCGAGGGGGTGCGGCTCGGGGTCGGCGACGGGACCGCCGCCGGGGCGCCGGACGAGCAGCCGGCGGCCAGCGCCACCGCGATGAGAACCAGACAGACCCGTCGCACACGCACCTCCCGGAGCGCGGCGACCCTACCCACCGGCTACCGCTGGGTCTCCTGGCGGGCCGGGACGGGCAGCGTGTCGTCGATCTCGAAGAAGGCGGGCAGCGGCTGGGCCCCGCCGAGCCGGAACAGCCGGGGCAGCCGGCGCCGCCGCAGCGAGCGGGTGTCGCGGACCGCGTCGTTGTAGAACCGCCGGGCCAGCGCCACCCGCCGGGCCGCGTCGGTCAGGTCGGCCAGCAGGGCCGGGTCGGCGCCGGCCGGGGTCGCCCGCAGCGCCCGGGACAGGTCGTTCTCGACGGCTTCCCGGGTGCTCTCGTTCGCGTCCAGTGAGGCCGTGGCCAGGGCCAGCAGCCGCTGCTCCCGCTGCGGGCCGAGCTCGGCGGCGGAGTCGGAGGCGAGCGCCTGCAGGGCCGCCGCCCGGCGCACCAGCTGGGCGTCCAGCGACGTGCGGGCGAGCGAGGTCCGGTCGTGCAGCCGGTCCACCCGGGTGGCGGTCCAGCTCACCCAGACGAAGAGGAGCACGGTCACGGCCGCTGCCGCGAGAATCACCTCCACGGGTGATCAGAGTAGGCGCTCCGATCACTCTCCGACGAGACCGGGGGTGGCGGACGTGTCGGGAGTCACCGGTACGGGCTTCTCCGCGATCACCGTCTCGTACACGGTCACGATGTAGCGGGCGACCACCGGCCAGTCGTACGCGGCCACGACCTCGGTGCCGACGGCGACCAGCCGGGCCCGCCGGCCCGGGTCGTCCAGCAGCCGGTCCAGCGCGGTGGCCAGCGCGGTCGCGTCGCCGGTGCGGAACATCGTGCCGGCCCGGCCGTCGTCGAGCACCCGCTTGAACGGCTCCAGGTCGCTGGCCAGGATCGGCGCGCCCGCGGCCATCGCCTCCAGCAGGATGATCCCGAAGCTCTCGCCGCCGAGATTGGGCGCGCAGTAGACGTCGACCGAGCGCAGCATCCGGGCCTTGTCGGCCTCGCTGACCTGTCCGAGCAGGTCGACCCGGCCGGCCAGCGGCGGCGGCAGCTCCTTCAGCAGGTCCTCGGCGTCGCCCCGGCCGGCGACCAGCAGCCGCAGCCCGGGCCGCCGCGGGGCGAGCGCGGCCAGCCCCTCCAGCAGCACCGGCAGGCCCTTGCGGGGCTCGTCGTACCGGCCGATGTAGCCGACGGTGCCGCCCTCGCGCGGGTAGCCGGGCAGCGGCGGCGCGCCCGCGTAGTGCGCGATCGCCACCCCGTTCGGGATCTCGACCGCGTCCCCGCCGAGGTGCTCGACCTGCACCTGCCGGGCCGCCGCGGACACCGCGATGCGGCCGCTGATCTTCTCCAGGAACGGCTGCACGACGCCGCCCGCGGCCGACAGCGACCGGGACCGGGCGGTCGAGGTGTGGAAGGTCGCCACGATCGGCCCGCGGGCCAGCACCAGCGCCAGGAACGAGAGGCTCGGCGCGATCGGCTCGTGGATGTGCAGCACGTCGAACCGCCCGTCCCGCAGCCAGCGCCGCACCCGGGCGGCCGACACCGGTCCCATCTGGACCCGGGCCACCGAGCCGTTGTAGCGGATCGGGACCGCCCGCCCGGCCCCGACCACGTACGGCGGGAGCGGGAGGTCGTCGTCGGCCGGCGCCAGGACGGAGACGTGGTGCCCGAGGGCGATCAGCGCCTCGGCCAGGTCCCGCACGTGCGCCTGCACTCCCCCGGGGATGTCCCAGGAGTACGGGCAGACCAGGCCGACGCGCATCCGCTGCTCACCCGCCCGGTTCGCGGGCCGGATCGGCCGGGAGGTCGTCGAGCCAGAGCCGTTGCAGCATGTGCCAGTCGTACGGGCGCAGCGCGATGTCGGCGGCGAAGCGGTCCGCGACCTCCTGGGTCGCGGTGGTGACCTTGTCCCGCAGCCGGACGCCCTCCACGACCGGCACCTCGGGGTGGATCTTGATCCCCCAGCCGTCCTCGGTGAACCAGAGCCCGGCCGGCAGCAGCGCGGCCCCGGTGGTCGCGGCCAGCAGCGCCGGCCCGGCCGGCATCCGCGCGGTCGCGCCGAAGAAGTCCACGTCGATGCCGCGGGCGGTGAGGTCGCGGTCGCCGAGCAGGCAGACCACCCGGCCGGCCTTCAGCCGGTCCTTGAGCACGTCGGCGGGCGGGCGCGCGCCGCCGGTCAGCGGCAGCACCTCCATGCCGAGGCCCTCGCGGTAGGCGACGAACCGCTCGTACAGGGACTCGGGCTTGAGGCGCTCGGCGACGGTGCTGAACGGGACGCCGTGCTCGAGCAGCCAGACCCCGGCGGACTCCCAGTTACCGGAGTGCGGCAGGGTCAGGAGCACGCCGCGGCCGCTGGTCAGCGCCTTGTCCAGGACGTCCGTGCCGATGGCGTCGGTGTTCTCCCAGACCGTACGGGGGGTGATCCGGGACAGCCGGAAGGTCTCCCGCCAGTACCGCGCGTACGAGCGCATGGCCTTCTCGACGAGCGGGTCCAGGTCGGCGTCGGGGCCGACGACCCGGGCCAGGTTGGACCGCAGCCGCCGGACGCCCCGGGTGTCGCGGCGGGCGGCCAGCGTGCCGGCGGCGGCGAAGGAGAACGCGGCCACCGGGTGCGGCAGCGCGCGGACGGCGGCCCAGCCGGCCGCGAAACCGGCGTCCACCGCCCGTTCCCGCAGGCTCACCGGATGCCGTTCACGCGGGGCCCGGGGTCGCCGCCCGGGCCTGCCGGCGGACCTCGACCAGCCGCTGCCCGGCGGTGACCGCGGACAGCACGACCAGCGCCCACAGCGCGATCGCCTGCACGTACGGCACGCCGAGGCCGTCCAGGCCGGTGCCGGCCAGCGCGGTGGTCAGCCGCTGCGGCCGTTCGATCAGCCCGACGTTGCAGGTCAGCCCGGCGCCCTCGGCCCGGGCCTTGATGTAGCTGACCACCGAGCCGAACACCAGGCAGAGCAGGCAGGCCAGCACCAGCCCCCGGGAGTCCCCCGGCCCGGCGAACCACCACAGCAGCGCACCGAAGACGGCCGCGTCCACGACCCGGTCCAGGCTGGAGTCGAGCACGGCGCCGAACACGGTCGCGCCGCCCCGGGCCCGCGCGACCGCGCCGTCGACGCTGTCGAGCATCGTGAAGCCCCAGATGATCAGCGTGCCGACGAAGAAGTCGCCGCGGGTGAAGAAGCCCAGCGCGCCGATCATCGCGCCGAGCGTGCCGATGACCGTCACGGTGTTCGCGGTGACCCCGTGCTTGACGAGCCAGCGCACCAGCGGCGCGAACACCCGTCCCCAGCCGCTGCGGGAGAACAGGCCGCGGGAGAAGAGACCGGTCATGGTGGGCCCACCTTAGTGGGGGCGCCACACGAGCCGTCGGCCCGCTCCAGCGGTACGACAGTGTTTCGCGGGCAAGTCGGCCGGAAGTCTTGTCGGTGACTGCGCGGAGGGTGTCGAATCGCAGGACGGGGGCACCAGCGGGACGACTGGAGGCGGCCGATGGCGTCGAAAGGGTCCACCAAGGGAGCGGAGCGCGGGGCGGTCGCCGAAGCGGCGTCGGCCGACCGCCCGGAGGCAATCCGCAACGTCGCGGTCGTGGGCCACTCCGGCTCCGGCAAGACCACCCTCGTCGAGGGACTGCTGCTGGCCACGGGAACGATCCCGCGGGCCGGCTCCGTCCCGGACGGCACCACCGTGTCCGACTCGGACCCGGCCGAGGTGAAGCAGCAGCGTTCGGTCTCGCTCTCGGTGGCGCCGTTCGAGCACCGCGGGATCAAGGTCAACCTGCTCGACACCCCCGGGTACGCAGACTTCGTCGGCGAGCTGCGGGCGGGCCTGCGGGCCGCCGACGCGGCCCTGTTCGTGGTCTCCGCCGTCGACGGCGTGGACGCGACCACGATCGCGCTGTGGGAGGAGTGCGCCGCGGTCGGCATGCCGCGCGCGGTCGTGGTGACCCGGCTGGACCACCAGCGGGCCGACTTCGAGGAGTCGGTCGCGGTCTGCCGCCGGGTCTTCGGCGAGAACGTGCTGCCGCTCTACCTGCCGCTGCACGGCGACGACGGCGGCGTGGCGGGCCTGATCGGGCTGCTGTCCCGGACGGTCCAGGACTACTCCGGCGGCAGCCTGGTCGAACGACCGGCCGACCCCGAGCACCGGGAGCTCATCGAGGCACCGCGCAACGAGCTGATCGAGGGGATCATCGCCGAGTCCGAGGACGAGTCGCTGATGGACCGCTACCTCGGCGGCGAGGACATCGCGCTCGAGACGCTCACCGACGATCTGGAGACCGCGGTCGCGCGCGGCTCGTTCCACCCGGTGCTCGCCGCCTGCGGCCCCTCCGGGCTCGGTATGGACTCGATCCTCGAGGTCCTCACCAGCGCGTTCCCGACCCCGTGCGAGCACGACCTGCCGGCCGTGACCACCGTGGAGGGCGGCCCGCACGCGCCGCTGACCTGCGACCCGGGCGGCCCGCTGGTGGCCGAGGTGGTCAAGACGACCGTCGACCCGTACGTGGGACGGGTGTCGCTGCTGCGGGTCTTCTCCGGGACGCTCAGGGCCGACGTGCCCCTGCACGTGTCCGGGCACGGCATGGCCGCGCGCGGGCACTCCGACCACGACGTGGACGAGCGGATCGGCCACCTGTTCTCGCCGCTGGGCGCGACCCTGCGCCCGGTGGAGTACGCGGTCGCCGGCGACGTCGCCGCGGTGACGAAGCTGACCAGCGCCGAGACCGGCGACACCATCTCGGCCCGGGAGGAGCCGCTGCTGGTCGCGCCCTGGGACATGCCCGAGCCGCTGCTGCCGATCGCGGTCCAGGCCAAGACCCGTTCGGACGAGGACTCCCTGGCCAAAGGCCTGACCAAGCTCACCGCCGGGGACCCGACGCTGCGGCTGGAGCGCAACGCCGAGACCCACCAGCTGGTGCTCTGGTGCATGGGCGAGGCGCATGCGGACGTGCTGCTGGACCGGCTGCGGGAGCAGGGCGTCGAGCTGGAGACCGTGCCGGTGGTCGTGCCGCTGCGGGAGACGTTCGGCGGCAAGGCCGTGGCCAAGGGCCGGCACGTCAAGCAGTCCGGTGGGCACGGGCAGTTCGCGATCTGCGACATCGAGGTGGAGCCGCTGCCGACCGGCAGCGGGTTCGAGTTCGCGGTCAAGATCGTCGGCGGCTCGGTGCCGGTGCAGTTCCACTCGTCGGTGGAGAAGGGCGTCCGGACCCAGATGGAGCGCGGCGTCGCGGCCGGCTTCCCGGTGGTCGACTTCAGGGTCACGCTGATCGACGGGAAGGCGCACAGCGTCGACTCCTCGGACGCGGCGTTCCAGGTCGCGGGCGCGCTGGCGCTGCGGGAGGCGGCCAAGGCGTGCACCGTGTCGCTGCTGGAGCCGGTGCAGGCCGTCGCCGTCACCGTGCCCGACGAGTACGTCGGCGCGGTCATGAGCGACCTGTCCGGACGGCGCGGCCGGGTCACCGGCACCGAGTCGGTCGGCGGCGAGCGGTCGGTGGTCTCGGCCGAGGTCCCCGAGCTGGAGCTGCTGCGGTACGCGGTGGACCTGCGCTCGATCACCGCGGGGACGGGCCGGTTCACCCGGCGCTACGTCCGGCACGACCCGATGCCGGAGCACGAGGCCCGCAAGGCCGTCCCCGCCATGCCCGACTGAGCCAGGGGGCTGCCCTTCGGAGCAGGTCTGCGGGCGCGGGTCAACCGGCTGGGCGGGGTGGGCGTCCCTGGTGCATCCCGGCGGTGCGTACCGACCGGGCCGCCGAGGGGGTCCTCATGTCCGTCCGCCGTCGTCTCGCCGTCGCGCTGGCCACCGTCGCGGTCGCCGCGGTCAGCGTCCTCACGCTCACCGCCGGGCCGGCCGCCGCACTGCCCGGCTTCGGCACCGCGCCGGCCGCCGGCTCGGCCGGTCCCGTCACGATCACGTCGGTCACGGTCGGCCGGCACCCCGACTTCGACCGGGTCGTGTTCACCGCGAGCACCGGGATCCCGTCCTGGGACGTCCGCTACGTGCCCCAGGTGACCCGCGACGGGTCCGGCGCGCCGGTGCCGCTGCTCGGCGCGGCCGACCTCCAGGTCGTCGTGCACGGCACCGACTGGCTCGCGCACCCGTCCGCGCAGATCTCGGTGAGCCCCGGCTTCCCGGCGCTGCGTCAGGTCACCGGCGCCGGCGAGTTCGAGGCCACCCTGACGTACGGGATCGGGCAGCAGACCCGGACCGGCTTCCGGGCGTTCACGCTGACCGGACCGGACCGCCTCGTCGTGGACCTCTCACACTGAGCCGTCTCGCACTGAGCCAGCGGCTCAGTTCTCCGGCCAGGCCGCCGCGATCATCTTGCGGGTGTCGCCGAGCAGCTGCGGCAGCACCCGGGTCTGCCCGACCACCGGCATGAAGTTGGTGTCGCCGCCCCAGCGCGGCACCACGTGCTGGTGCAGGTGGGCGGCGATCCCGGCCCCGGCGACGGTGCCCTGGTTCATCCCGATGTTGAACCCGTGCGCCCCGCTGGCGACCCGGATCGCCGTCATCGACCGCTGCGTGAACAGCGCCAGCTCGGCGCACTCCTCGGTGGACAGCGACGTGTAGTCGGCCACGTGCCGGTACGGCACGGTCATCAGGTGCCCGGAGTTGTACGGGTAGAGGTTGAGCACCGCGTACACCAGCGAACCGCGGGCCAGCACCAGCCCGTCCTCGTCCGAGAGCGTCGGCGCCCGGCAGAACGGGCAGTCGTCGTCGGACGCCGGCTTGCCCTCGCCCTTGATGTACGCCATCCGGTGCGGCGTCCACAGCCGCTCGAACGCGTCCGGCTGCCCCACGCCGTCCTGTTCGGTCAGCTCCGGGCCGCCCGCCGCGCCGGTCATGGGCCCGCCGGCCCCTCCTCGGCGCCGGCCGCCTCGGCTCCGGACCGGACCGCCGCCCCGTCGGCCTCGGCTCCGGCCCGGACCGCCGCCGCGTCGGCCTCGGCGAACAGCGCCGCCGACGGGCCGGCGTTGACCCGGGCCGAGACGGTCGCCACGACCTCCTCGACCGCGCGGTCCAGCGGGACGCCGTTGCGCTGCGAGCCGTCCCGGTACCGGAAGGACACGGTCCCGGCCGCGACGTCGTCGTCCCCCGCGATGAGCAGGAACGGCACCTTCTGCTTGGTCCAGGTCCGGATCTTCTTCTGCATCCGGTCGTCGGAGTTGTCGACGTCGACGCGGATCGCGTGCTCCCGCAGCCGGTCCGCGAACGCCTCCAGGTACGGCGCGTGGGCGTCGGTGACCGGGATGCCGACCGCCTGCACCGGCGCCAGCCAGGCCGGGAACGCGCCCGCGTAGTGCTCGGTGAGCACGCCGAAGAACCGCTCGATCGAGCCGAACAGGGCCCGGTGGATCATCACCGGCCGCTTCCGGGTGCCGTCCGCGGCCTGGTACTCCAGCTCGAACCGCTCCGGCAGGTTGAAGTCCAGCTGGATGGTCGACATCTGCCAGGTCCGCCCGATCGCGTCCCGGGCCTGCACGGAGATCTTCGGACCGTAGAAGGCGGCACCGCCCGGGTCCGGTACGAGCTCCAGCCCGGAGTCCTCGCCGACCTGGCGCAGGGTGTCGGTCGCGATCTCCCAGATCTCGTCCGAGCCGACCGACTTCTCCGGGTTGCGGGTGGACAGCTCGAGGTAGAAGTCGTCCAGCCCGTAGTCGGCGAGCAGCTGCAGCACGAAGGTCAGCAGCGAGGCCAGCTCGCCGGCGACCTGCTCCTGGGTGCAGAAGATGTGCGCGTCGTCCTGGGTCATGCCGCGCACCCGGGTCAGGCCGTGCACGACGCCGGACTTCTCGTACCGGTAGACGGTGCCGAACTCGAACATCCGCAGCGGCAGCTCCCGGTACGACCGCCCGCGGGACCGGAAGATCAGGTCGTGCATGGGGCAGTTCATCGGCTTGAGGTAGTACTCCGCGCCCTCGAGCTGCATGGGCGGGAACATGCCGTCCGCGTACCAGTCGAGGTGACCGGAGACCTCGTACAGGTGGCCCTTGGTGATGTGCGGGGTGTTGACGAAGTCGTAGCCCGCACGCTCGTGCTGCAGCCGGCTGTAGTTCTCCATCTCGCGGCGGATGATGCCGCCCTTGGGGTGGAAGACGGGCAGGCCGGAGCCCAGCTCCTCGGGGAAGCTGAACAGGTCGAGCTCGGTGCCGAGGCGGCGGTGGTCGCGCTTCTCGGCCTCCTCCAGCAGCCGCAGGTGCTCCTTGAGCGCGTCCCGCGACTCCCAGGCGGTGCCGTAGATCCGCTGCAGCTGCGGGTTCTTCTCCGAACCCCGCCAGTACGCCGCCGCGGTGCGCATGAGCCTGAACGCCGGGATGACCCGGGTGGTGGGCAGGTGCGGGCCCCGGCAGAGGTCGGTCCAGATCCGCTCGCCGCTGTTCCTGTCCAGGTTGTCGTACATGGTCAGCTGGCCGGCGCCGACCTCGGCCGAGGCGCCCTCGGTGTCCTCGGCGGCGCCCTTGAGCCCGATCAGCTCGATCTTGAACGGCTCGTCGGCCAGCTCGGCCCGGGCGTCGTCGTCGGAGATCGGCCGGCGGGCGAACCGCTGCCCGGCCTTGACGATCTCCTGCATCCGCTTCTCGAGCCTGGACAGGTCGTCCGGGGTGAACGGGCGCTCGGGCAGGAAGTCGTAATAGAAGCCGTTCTCGATCGGCGGGCCGATGCCGAGCCGGGTCCCGGGGAACACGTCCTGCACGGCCTGGGCCAGCACGTGCGCGGCGGAGTGCCGCAGCACCGCGCGGCCGTCGCCGGAGTCCATCGGCACCGGCTCGACCTCGGCGTCCGCCTCCGGCGCCCAGGCCAGGTCCTTCAGCGCGCCGGTGCTTCGCTCGCGCACGACGACGGCGGCCGAGGGGCCGGTGAGCGGGATCCCGGCGGCGGCGAGCGCGTCGGCTGCCGTCGTGCCGGCCGCGACCGCCACGCTGGCGGGGACGGCGGACAGGGACGGCTGCGACGACACGGTTCCTCCAGGTGGTCCGGGTTGGTACGTCGATGCTATCGAGGCCCGCGAGCCGAATCGGCAGCGAGCCGATATGCCTCCTTCCGGGGTACGCCGAGACCGGTCAGCACGGCGGCCGCGTCCCGGCCGGAGCCGGTCTGCCGCAGGAGCCGGGCGAGCTCGGCCGGGTCGACGGTCACCTGATCCCGGTCCGGCGGGATGAGCACGACCGTGCCCCTTCTCCCGTCTCCCGCGGCCACTCCCCAGCCGATCTCCGGGTCCGGTCCGATGACCGTGTGCGTCGGCGGGATCTCCATCGGCTGGTCGACAGCCACCGGTGCCGGGCTGGCGGCGAGCAGCCGGGCAAGGTCCCTCCGGCCGGACTTCGTGTCCGGGTGGCGGCCTGCCTGCAGCAGCGGGTACGGCCGGCGGCCGGCGGACAGAAGCAGGTCCGCGCCCGGGACCGGGGGCCAGAGGACGACCCTGCTTCCTTTGGTGAGCTCCCTCGCCTGCCCCGGGTCCTCGGTGAGCACCACGGTTGTCCTTGCCCGGCCGGGTGGGATCGCGTGCACCCGGGGGCCGGTCAGCGTGATCGGCGGGGGCGGCGCGCCGCGGCCGGTGAGGTCGACGACGAGGTCGGCCTGGGCGGCGAGGCGGGCGATCTCCTCGGGCACGGGGCCGTGGGTGAGGACGAGGACCACCCGGGCGGGCGTACCGATCTCCTCCGCGGTGATCTCGACCGGCGCGTCCTTCGTCAGCGCGGCCAGGAGGCCGGGCGGCAGGTCGGCGGCCGCGGCGGTGGCGTTGAGCAGGAACGTGTCCGGGTCGGCCCGGTCACTGCGACGGACCACCAGGCGGTCGGCCGAGGCGTACCCGGGGTTGGCGTCGCCCTCGACCTCGGCGTCGTGCTCCCCCGCCCGGATCGTCAGCCGGACCCGCCCGCGCAGGGTCGGCAGGTCGCCGGGCAGCGGGCCGGCGGCGACCCCGAGGATGCAGGTCGCGCGGGCGGTGATCGCGTCCCCGGCGGTCAGCTCCAGCGTCTTGTCGTGCCGGCCGGTGACGTCCGGATGCCCGCGAGCAGTCAGACGTACGGCCGGGACGGTCACGCCGCCATGATCCCCCGCGCCGGGCCGGACCGCGGGGACGGCTCTCCGGGCCGGCCGCCGGGGCGCCCGTCCCGGCCGGGCCGGGGCTGGCGCTAGCTCACCTGGCGGCGGTTTGCGCGGAGGCGGAGGAGCTGGCTGGCGCGGGCCGCGACCACCCGCGACGCCCAGGTCGAGCCGAGCGCCCGCGCCTCCCCGTCGGTCAGCCGGCCGATCGGCTGCAGCGCCCAGCCCAGCTCCGCGTACGCGCCGATCAGCTCGGTGAGGTGCTCCGGCGTCGGCTCCGGGGTCGCGGCCAGCTTGCGGTCGATCGACTCGGGCGCGTCCCAGGGCCGGACGTTGACGACCGCGTCGAGCGTCGCCCCGGGCGCACCCAGGCCCAGCACCGCGGCCAGCAGCGCCCGGTCGGCGCCGAGGATCCCGTCCAGCAGCGAGCCCCACGGCATCACCACCGCGATCTCCGCGGCCCGCCCGACCAGCGCCTCGGGCGGGTGTTCCGCGGCCGCCGCCACGAACAGCACCCGCAGCCTGCGCTTGCGGGCCGTGACCAGCGCGCGGTCCAGCCGGGTGGTCTCCGCGTCCAGCCCGACCACCAGCGCGTCCGGCCGGCGCTCGGCCCAGCGCACGGTGTGCCGCCCGTCGCCGCAGCCGACGTCGACGAGCACCGGGCCGTCCGTGCTCAGCGCGTCCGCCAGTCTCGGATCGGTGGCCGGCAGCGTCACCGGCTCATCATCCGGTCGGCGACCACCCGCTCGGCAGCCGGGTCGTACGGCAGGGCGGCGCCGCCGGCCGCCCGCTCCCAGGGCCGGTCCGCGGCCAGGAACGGGACCTCCTGCGCGTCCCACTCCTCCCGGAACGCCACCCCGGCCTCGTCGTCGCCGTCCCGCTCCACCCCGCGACGGGCCGGGTCGAGCACGCCGTCCCGCAGCAGGTGGGCCCAGCCGAAGAACGACTCGTACCAGGCGACGTCGTCGGTGTGCACGACGGTCGCGCCCGGGACGGTCGCCGCGATCCGCCCCGCCGTCGTCGTCTTCCCACCCGCACTCCGCCCATCCACCGCCACGATCACCGTCCCACCGCCGGTCCCGGCCGGACCCGTGTCCGCTGGGTCTGGTCGGCCGGACCCGTGGGCGGGCCGGGCGGCAGCGACGACCGGACGCGGCCGAGCACGGTCGCGATCGGCTCGACCCGCCGGGGTCCCGCCGCGGGTTCGCCCGGGAACAGCTTCATGCCGCCAGATCATGCCCCCGTACGCTGGCGGCACGATGCGCCTGCGGACCCACGCCGACTTCAGGTTGTTCTGGACCGCCTCGACCGTGTCCGGCTTCGGCAGCCAGATCACCACGCTGGCGATCCAGGTCCTCATCGTCACCACGCTGGCCGGCTCGGCCGCGGACGTCGGGTTGGTCAACGCCGCCCGCTGGCTGCCGTACCTGGCCGTCGGGGTCGTCGTCGGCGCGCTGGCCGACCGGGTCCGGCGCAAGCCGCTGCTGGTCGGCACCGACCTCGGCCGCGCCGTGCTGCTGTGCGCGGTGCCGATCCTGGCCTGGACCGGCAGCCTGTCCGTGCCGGTGCTGGCGGGCCTGATGGTCGTGTTCGGCCTGCTGTCGCTGGTGAACGACTCCGCGCACCAGTCGTTCCTGCCCCGGCTGGTGCCGCGGGAGTCGCTCACCCGGGCCAACGCGCGCCTGCTGCAGAGCTCGGCCGCCGCTGACACGTCCGGCCCGGCCGTGGCCGGCGGCCTGATCGCCGGGCTCGGCGCGCCGGCCGCGGTGCTCGTGGACGCGGTGTCGTACCTGGTCTCGGCGCTGCTCACCGCCCGGCTCGCCGTGCCGGAACCGGCTGCCCCGCAACGAGGTCCACTATGGACGGAGATCAAGGAGGGCCTGCGCTGGGTCTACGGGAACCGGATGCTGCGCCCACTCTCGCTCTGCTCGCACGGCTGGTTCGTGTTCTACGCGGTGCTCGGCGCTGTCTACGTCCCGTACGGCCTGCTGCGGCTGGGTTTCAGCTCACTCGGCGTCGGCGTCACGCTCGCCTTCGCCGGGATCGGCGGCCTGGTCGGCTCCGGTCTGTCCGAACGGTTCGGCCGGCCCGGGCTGACGATCCCGCTCGCCTGGCTGCTGCAGGCCGCCGGAATCGCCATCCTCGCGGTGACTCCGGTCGGCGGCCTCGTCGTCGCGGGCGCCGGCAACCTCGTGAACGGGTTCGGGCTGGGCCTGTCGAGCCCCCTGGAGCTGTCGTACCGGCAAGGCATCACGCCCGATCGCCTGCAGGCACGGATGAACGCGACGATGCGCTCGCTGAACCGCGCCGCGGTGGTGGTCGGCGCCCCGCTCGGTGGGCTGCTCGCGGACTCGGCCGGCTACCGGCTCGCGCTCGGCGTTTCCGCCGGCGGCGTGGCGCTGGCGGGGCTGGTGCTGCTGGCGTCACCGTTCCGCGCGGCACGGTGAGCGGTAGTCCCGCACGCGGGCCCGGATCTCCTTGTCGCACCAGGGATTCCCGCACTCGCAGACGAAGTCCACTGTGGACTCCTCCGGGTCGCCGACGGCCCAGGGCCGGGCGTAGAAACCCTGCACCTGCTCGATGAGCGCCTGGTTCTGCTCCCGCAGCAGTTCCTGCCGTTCCCGCTCGCCCCCCGCGTGCGGACCCTGGCGCAACGGGACGTCCAGCATCGCCTCGACGGCGCGGAGGGTGTCGGCGTGGTCGTCGATGGTGAGCGTCGGCAGGCTGTACTTCCGGGCCTCGTCGGCGATGACCTCACGCAGGGCGGTGTAGAGCCGGACCTGACCCGGAGCGGTGGACCGGCGGTCGAGCTGGTCCCGCTGGAAGTCCCGGGTCGGAAGTAGCCAGACCGCATTGTCCACGCCGGCCGCCGCCGCGGGCAGGCTGGTGCCCTCGGCGACGACCAGCGGCGTGTCCGGGAGCGCGGCGAGATCGTCGAGCACCATCCGCCCGCGTTCGTCGTGCAGCGACATCGCCAGCAGCTCGTCGGTGGCACGAGCCCAGCGCTCCTTCGGGGTCAGCTCCTCCCACCGGATCGCGTGCAGGTTGCCCGCCCGCAGCGCCCGATCGCGGTGCACCCACGTGCGCGTGTCCGAGCCGTAGAGCCGCAGCCCGTGCCGGCGCGCGAGCGCCCGCGCCACGGTCGACTTGCCGGCGCCCGGCGCTCCCCCGATCCAGACCACCACCGGGCCCATTCTCCCCGGTCGGCTTCTCCCCGGTCGGCTTCTCCCGAGTTGGCGCGACACCATTGGTGTCAGCACATGGACCCGGCCTGATCGCGCCTGACAGTGTCACCGTTGTCGGGATCCCCCGGCGGACTAGATCCGAGACCTCCTGCCCGGAAACCGATTCCGGTCGGATGAGTCCAGCTTCCTCAGAAAGGTGGGTGGTCCCCCTGCTGCCCGAACCCGATCCGCCGTTGGAGCGCCGCATCCCCGGCGACACGGACCTGCGCATCTTCACCCCCGAGGTGATCCCCGCCGGCCGCCACCGCGTCGACCCCCGCCGCCCCGGCCCCCGCGTGTCCCGCCACCCCCGCACCGGCCACCCCACCCTCCAACCCCCGACTCACCCGGCCCACCTCCTGGCTGCGCACGACGCGCTCGAGCCCGTCGGACCTGCACACGGCCCGGCCGCTGACGCCCTGGTCGACCACGGCCCAACCGCGGCTCGCGGCGTCAGATCGGCCGACGCGCCCGTCGCTGGTCAGGCCGGAGCCACGATCCCGACGTGGGCGGTGGGCCGATGACACCCGACCTGCGGCCGCCGACGGAGGCGGCGCTGCGGGCCCAGGTCGGCCGGCGGGCGTACATGCGCCGGGTCTGGCTCCGGCTGAGCCAGCAGGAGGTCGCCGACAAGGCCGGCATCTCCCGCAACTTCGTCTCCGCCATCGAACGCGGCGCCCAGGGCCTGGACGCCTGGCGCCTCTGGTCTTTGGCCCACGCCCTCAACGGCACCCTCGATTGGCTCCTCACCGGCCCCGACGACGCCCTCACCGCCCACACCCCCGGCCGGCGCTGACTCACGAGCCGGGACCGTACGAACGATGAGATAGTGAAGAGCGAAGCGTTCCTCGCCGACCTCGACCGGTCCCGCCACCCGGCGGCCTGCTGCCTGCTGCCTGCTGCCTGAGCCAAGGCCTCCCCCTTGTGACCCGCAACGTGAAGGACTTCCGCCCAGCCGCCGACCACCACGGCCTGACTCTGATCGCCGAATAGTCACGCCAGCTACCGGCGCTCCGCTCTCACCGCCACTGCCAGCGACGATCCTCCGCGGGCACGCCAGCAGAGATCAGGCGTGCGACGGCACCCAGGTGTCGTGCTGCAGCGGCCCTTCGGCCCTCCGCAGCAACGAGCCGGGCAACCAGGCCATGGGCTCGAGCCGCCAGCTGCTCGTCGCCGAGTTCGTATGCATCGTCGATGGCCAAGCCGTAGTACCCGCGAGCGGCGATCGTGTCTCTGCGGTCTTGAAGCAACCGGCCCGCCAGGATCGCGAGGCCGGCGCGGTGCCGGAGCAGTCGCTTCCGCTCCATCGACGACGGCTCGCCGACAAGGAGATCGGTGGTCACCCTGACCTGCTCGACGATCTCCAGTGACTCCGAGCGGAGGACGACCCGAGCTCGTGCCAGTCCCGGCAGACCGAGCTCCTCTACCGGCACACCGAATACGCTGGCGAGAAGCTCTCGATACCGTGCGCTGACACCCTTGGCGCCGCGTTCCCACTTCGCGATCGCGTCCGCCGTGACGCCGACCTGCCGGTCCTTGCGGTCCCAAGCAAGCTGCAAGATCCGATCGGCGACCTCTTGCTGGGTCCAACCCCGGCCCAGCCGCAGTTCGCGGAGCCGAGAAACTGAAGGCGTAGGCATGTCGACTTCCCTCGCTCATTCCACGTCGTCCTGCGAGCTTTCGCGGTGGTGTCCTGAGCGTCGCGATGTCGAATCGGATGGAACACGGCCTGGCAGGCAGGGTTCGCCGGACCCCGCCGAGCCGATCCGGCCTCCGAGGCAGGAACCGTGCCCGCTCGGTAGCCTCGTCGCCGTGGACCTGCTGCCCTTCGACGAGTACGCCCGCAGCTTGAACCGCAAGCGCGTGGCCGCTGGTGTGGTCTACCGGGACGATCGGCGAAGGGTGCTACTCGTCGAGACGAGCTATAAGGCCGAGTGGGACATACCCGGTGGAGCGGTCGAAGCCGACGAGGCGCCTTGGCGGACAGCGCGCCGTGAGGTCCGGGAAGAGCTGGGGCTCGACAGGCCGCTCGGACGGCTGCTCGCAATCGACTACATTCCAACGGACAGCCCGATGCCCGAGGGTATGGCGTTCCTCTGGGACGGGGGCATCCTCACCGACGAAGAAGTCGACGGTATCTCGCTGACCGACCCGGAGATTCTCTCGATCAAGTTCTGCACGACTGAGGACATCGCCAGGTTGGTCAAGCCGACCCTGGCGGGCAGGATCACAGCGGCGCTGCTCTCCGTCGAGCGCGGAACCATCACCCTGTGCGAGGCAGGTCAGCCGGTCGAGTAGTCGATGTTGACACACCATCCGCATAGGATGGTTGTTGTGGTCGACGGTTTCGCACTGCCGGACAACGTGGCTCGGCTTCGTAAGGCGCGAAATCTCTCCCAGGAGCAGTTGGCCGAAGCGACGCTGGTCGGGGTCGACACCATAGGACGGATCGAACGCGGGATTCGTCGAAACGTCCGGCCGGAGACGCTCGCTCGACTGGCGCGGGCGCTCGGCACGACACCGTTGGAACTGCTCGGCGCGGCCACGAGGACAGCGAGCGCTATTGACGCCGGCCTCCTTCGCCGAGGGATCGCAGCTCTGGATGACATCGATGATGTCCTGGACCCCGCCGAAGACCAGGACCTGCGCTCCATCGGCCAACTCTCAAGCTCAGGCCGCCGAGCTTGGGTCTCGTACGTCGCAGGCCGTACGGAAGACCTTCTGATCGAGCTGCCGCCTCTTCTGTCAGACGCCCGCAAGCTGGCCCACACGACGACCGGCGATGCGAATGCAGACGCTCACGGTGTTCTCACGCTTGCCTATCGGCTCGGAGCCGGCCTCGCCGGCCGCGTCGGGTTGAACGACCTTGCCTGGATCAGCGCGGAGCGGGCCTTGTCGGCGTCCAGACGTTCGCGCGCGCCGGAGTTGGAGACGGCAGTCTCGCTGAGATATCTCGTCTGGGTGCTCGTACGTCAAGGCCGGACGCTGGAGGCGGAGGAGCTCGCGATCCGCGCCGCGCAGGCGATCGAACCGCGGATCCTGGACAGGGACGAGGACCGAGCGGGTGTGTTCGGCAACCTCCTCTTCAATGCAGCGTCAGCGGCGATCGCCTCTGGACACGGCGACCGCGCGCGCGACTACCTCAGGGTTGCCCGCGCTGCCGCTGTGCGATTTGGCCAGCACGGCCGTGCGAACGAGGCCGCCATCTTCGGTCCTCGCGTTGTCGGTCTCCAGACGGTCGAAGCGGCGGTGCGCATGGGCGAGCCGGCAGCCGCTCTCGCACTGGCGAAGCACCTGTCAGCGACCGATCGCACCGTGCCGAGGTTCTGGGAGTCCGGACATCATCTGCACCTGGCTCGCGCGGCAATCGAGTTGCGGCACAACCGCGAAGGTCTTGCCCATCTGACGAAAGCCCGCGAGACAGCGCCTTTGTGGTCGGCGCGGCAACCTCTCGGCAGGTCGTTGATGACCAGTCTGCTCGAACGTAGCTCCAGGCGCCGGGATGGAGGCTTCGCCGAACTTGCTCAGCATTTCGGCGCGGCAGGCTGACTACCCCGCCTGCCCGATCAGGCTAGAAGCGTGGCGCGGTGGTGGTGGGCGAGACGGAGGAGGGCGGCGCCGGCGGCTTGGGTGGGTTGGTGGGCGGCGTAGTGGTCGACCGAAGAGTCGGTGAAGGGGACGGCGGGCAGGACGGAACCTTCGGCGTTCACCGCGACCGCCTCGGCGAAGAGGTCGTCGTACGTCGGCGCGTCGAAGACGACCGTGACCAGCAGGTCGGTGGCGAACGTGAGCGGGTCCACGCCCAGGCCGAGCACCCGCGCGCGGACGTGCCCGGCGCGGACGCCCGCGTTCATCCGTGCTCCGAACGGCCAGGCGTCGTAGTCGAAGGGGACCGCGTAGTCCTCGGCCGCGCCCAGCAGCTCCTCGGCGTACTCGCGGAGCATGCTGCGCCAGAGTGAGAGGTCCGCGGCGACCGTGGCGGGCGCGAGCGGCTGGAAGACGCCGACCGGGATCACCTGGATCATCCCGCCGGCGTGCCCGACCTTCGCCGGGTCCCGCCGATGCAGCGGCATCGTGACCGCACCGGTGGCCCGGTCGTGCCGGAGCGTCAGCGCGCTGAGGGCGAGGTTGGCCGGCCGCCGGCGCAGCTCGGTGGGATCCCCGATCGCCTCGCGCAGCGGCTGGGTGTCCAACTCCCCCAGAACAGCACCGGCGTACTCGTGCGCGGCGGCTTCCCCGGTGTCCAGGCCGTCGAAGTACGTGCCCGGTCCGAAGACCAGCCGCGGACCATCGCGCAGCGATGCCGACAGCAGCCGGTAGGTCGGGAGATCGCGGAGGTGGGCCGACGCAGAGAGCGCCACGATCGCGTCGGAGTACCGCCGGTAGGGCTGGCCATCGGCCCGGTGAGGCAGGACGGTCTGGTCGCCGCTCACACCGCCGTACGGTGCGTCAGCGACGTATTCGAGCCGGACAGAATCGAGCGGGATCGGCTCGGTAGGAAGCCACTCCGGCCGAATCAGCAGCGGCGCATCTCCAGCGAGCGACGCAGCATCGCCGAACGCCCGGACAGCGAGCGAATACCGCTCCCGCACGAGATACCGCCGAACCCGTAACCACTGCTCGCAACCGGAGATCATCGACCCGGGTTCACCTTCCGAACCGGAACCGAACGGAACGCGGGCCCGCCGGAGTCGCCCCCGCGGCCAACAAGAAGCGCGGCCCCTGGCCCGCGCTCTCCGCGGACAGGGGCCTAGGACGTGCGTGGGCGATACTGGGATCGAACCAGTGACCTCCTCGGTGTGAACGAGGCGCTCTCCCGCTGAGCCAATCGCCCGGGAACCCGGGAAAGCATACCGGATCAGCTGCTGACGAACGGCAGCCCCACCGAGAGATGCAGCGTCAGTGCGACCACCCCGAGCACGAAGCAGACGGTGACCAGCGAGATCAGGCCGCGGACGGCGAGGTGCTGCCGGCCGAGCCAGCGCAGCCATGACTTGAGCGTCCGGCGGGCGAAGTCGAGCACGCGTTCGGCCCACGCGAACTCAGTGGCGAGGATGCCGAGGCCGACGAACACGATCAGCCAGCCGGGGCCGGGCAGCGGCACCAGCGCCAGGCCGAGCACGACGATGAGGGTGCCGACGACCCCGACGCCGATCCGGTACGCCAGGGCGAGGGCGGGGTTCCGCTTGAGCCGCGCGCGGAAGCCGAGCCGGTCGGCCACCTCGTCCAGCAGGCCGGGCTCGTCGTCCTCGCGACGGTCCTGGTCGGTGGGCAGGGTGTCCTCCCGGGTTGCGGCTCGGCTACTTCGGCTGACCCACCGCTACGACTAGGCGAGGGGCCGTCGGCGTCGCCGTCCCGACCTCGGAGCTGAGCGCGAAGCAGGTCGCGGTGGAGACGCCAGGTTCGGATCCTATGTCGCGAACACTGAAGTCAGACTGAGTAACGGTGAACCCCTGGATGGGTTTCAAGTTGCTCGGTGTCGTGGTGTCGCAGTTCAGCGTCCAGAGCCAGTACGTCTGGTTGGCGCTGGTGGGACCCAGGGTCTCGACGATGATCTCGACCTGGTTCCCGCGGACGACCAGGGTCGCCCGCCGACTCTCGGACGGCTTGCCGTCAGAGGTCATCGCCGCGACGCGGGCCGGGCCGTTCGCGGTCAGCTGCTGGATGGCAGCCTCCCGTTGCGCGACGACCTGGCGGAGGTCATCTCGACTGGAGCGCAGCTGCACGTTCCAGACGGCGAGGCCGGCGACCAGTGCGACCACCGCGGCCGCCGCGGCGCTGACCGCGAAGCGCCGACGCCGCCGCGGCCGCTCGAACGGCACGACGACATCCGACTCGTCCGCATCGGAGGCCTGCCGGCCGCCGATGCCGGGCCGGACCGGCCCCTCGTCGGAACTCCACTGGACCGGCGGCCGTGCGCTGGCGAACTCGGACGGCGGCAGACCGTCGGCCCGGCGCTCGTCCGCCCGGTCGTCGGGACGCCGCACGATCGGGTCCACCGACGGCGGCGTGGCCTCCGGAGCCTGGTAGAAGTCCCCGGCCACCCCGTTCGGCGCCTCCTCGGCCTCCTCCCGGATGAACCAGTCGTGGCCGGACAAAGCCTCCTGCGCCGGCCACTCGCCCTCGGCGAGCAGCGGCGGGACAGCGCCCGACTCCCGCGGCTCGGCCGAGACCGCCGCCATCAGCCGCGTCTTCAGCGACGGCGGCGGCGCCTCGTCCGGCAGCGCGTACGCCAGGTCCGCCACCGTGTGCAGCGCATCCTTGACGCTCTCGGTGCACCGGTCGCAGCCAGGCAGGTGCGCGGCGAAGCGCTCCTCGTCCTCCGGGTCGAGCGCGGACAGCGCCCAGCCCACGGCGAGCGCATCCCATTCACCGTGCTCCCCGTACTGCTCGCGGGGGTCCATCGGCTCGCTCATGGCCGGCCCCCGTCCGGGGCCTCGTCCGGGAACGAACCGTCGGTGACCTCGTCGAGGAGCAGACGGAGCCGGCGCATGCCAGCCAGCATGCGCGTCTTGACTGTGCCGAGCGGAGTGCCTGTACGCGCGGCGATCTCCGACTGCGTGTACCCGGCGTAGTAGGCCAGCACGAGCGCTTCCCGCTGCGGCGGCGGCAATGTGGACAGTGCTTTGCGTACGCGTTCACCGCGCAGGCCCGCCCACGCGGCGTCCTCCACCGGCGGTGAGTCCGACACGCCGGCGGCGGTGAAGTAGTCGGCCTCCTCGGCCAGCGTCGCCCGCCGGGACCGGACCGTCTGCTCCCGCCGGACCGCGTCGACCGCCTTGTGGTGGGTCGCCGCGAGCAGCCAGCTCGGGAACCCGCCGCGCAGCGGGTCGTACTTGGCCGGGTCCCGCCAGAGGGCCAGGAAGACCTCCTGCACGACCTCCTCGGCGAAGACCTGATCACCCGTGATGCGGCGGGCCAGGGCGAACGCGGGCCGCACGTATCTGTCGTAGAGGGCCTCGAGCGCGCTGTTGTCGCCGTCGGCGAGGCGCTGCACGAGCACGCCGTCCGAGGCATCTGCCTCGGGCCGGGGTGCAGGCGGCCTCTCCATGACGGCTGTCCTCACAGGGAGTCTTCGTGAGCCGGGTGAATCCGGTTCACCTATTTGATGTCTTCGTCGAGCGACACATTACCCATTCGGAGCGACGCTCGTTGCGAAGGTAGTCACGCGTGGTAAGAAGTCATGCACACGGGGGGAACAGAAATGGCCGGTCGAGTGCCAGAAGTCCGTACGGCGGTGACGTTGCGTCTCGTAGTTCCGAGAGCCGACGTCCTGCTGGACGCGTCCCTCCGGTACGACCGGGACGATCCGTACGCAGTGCACCTCTCCTTTCCTACTTCTCCCGGGCGCGACCCGATCGAGTGGATCTTTGCACGATCGCTCGTGTCCGACGGCCTGAGCGTGCCCGCGGGCGACGGGGATGTCCGCATCTGGCCGTCGCCGGAGGACCTGGCCGGGCCGGTGTACGTCGAGCTGTGCTCACCGTCCGGCCGGGCGCTGTTCGCGGTGCCGCGTCCGGTGCTGGCCGACTTCGTCGCCCGCTGCCATGCGCTGGTGCCGCCGGGGGCCGAGCCGGAGCACCTGGATCTCGACGCCGAGCTGGACATGCTGCTGCACGACGACCTGAGCTGAGTCGCGGACCCGCCTGACGGTGGGGTCAGGGGCGGGTCGCGGTGAGGAACAGGTTGGCCCGGCGGAACAGGCGGGCGTCCAGGCGCTGGGGCGCATCCAGGACCTTCGCCAGCCGCGCGGGCAGCAGCAGCGCGGGCACCTGCAGCAAGCGCCAGTAGAACCCGGCGCCGTCGCGCGCGGCCGGGACGAACCCGGCGGTCGCGAGCGCGCCGAACAGGTCCTCGGCGCGGTAGTTGGTGTGCTCGGACCGGGTCCAGGCCATGTCGCCGCGCAGCCCGTCGGCAGCGTCGACGAAGCGGCGCTCGTACTCGGCCCGGCCGAAGCGGCGCTGGTAGACGGCGCGGTGCAGGCGTGGCCGGGTCAGCTTGGCGTCGTCCGGGTCCAGCACCGAGAACGCGTGCCGGGCCGGGACGGTGAGCACGAGCAACCCGCCCGGCCGCAGCACCCGGTGCAGCTCGGCCAGCGTGCCCGGCTCGTCGGCGACGTGCTCCAGCACGTCCAGAGCGCTGACCGAGCCGAACGCGCCGTCCGCGAACGGCAGCGCGGTCGCGACCCGGGCCAGTGCCAGCTCGGGGTCGGAGCTGCGGAGTACGCGCAGGTAGTCGGGGTGCGCGTCGACGGCGACGACCTCGAGCTTGGTCTCGCGGTGCAGCGCCCGGGTGAAGTCCCCGTCGCCGACGCCGAGGTCCAGGTGGCGGCCGGTGCGGGCGGCGAGCTGCCCCCAGGCCCAGCGGTAGCGGGCCAGCGGATGCCGCTCGAACGGGCCGGCCGGCGGCGCGACCGCGCTGTCCAGCAGCTCGCCCAGCCTGCCCGGGTCGGTGCGGGCCGGCAGCGGCGGCGCCGTGGCCAGCATCCGCCGCTCGGTGTCGGCGTGGCCGGCGACCGCCGCGGGGAGAGACAGGTCGTCGCCGGCCCGGACCCGGACGCGGCCGCCGGACCGCTCGCTGGTGAGGTACGCGACCTGGTGGTCGTTGCGCATCTCCCCCCGTGCGGCCTCCCGTGCCACCGCGATCGGAACCTTTCCGGCGCGCTGGGCCAGCCGCACGGTGTTTCCGCCGTGCGTGATCACGACATCGGCCTCGGTGATCCGGCGCAGTGTCTCGGCCGGCCCGAGGTACGGCTGGTGCGGGCACGGCGGGATGACGGAGGACGTACCGGTCTGCACGAAGACGTCGTGCTCGGCGCAGAGCGGGGCGACCGCCGCGACCAGCCGGTCGAACGGCCACGGGCCCATGCCGACGGTGACGAAGACCGAGCTCACCACAGCTCCCCGACGTTGACCGCGGCTCGGTGCCGGGTCAGCAGCTGCGCGCGCTGGACGACGACCTGGTCCGCGAGCCGGGCGCAGAGCCGCGCCGCCAGCCCGGCCCGATCAACGATGTTGAACGTCTCCACCCAAACGGCCCGTACGCCGGTGGCGCGGGCGGCGAGGAACCAGGGCACCGCAATCCCGCTGCCTGCAGAGACGACCACGTCGACGCGACCGGCTCGGAGGTGGGCCCGGGCGGTCGGGACGGCGGCCAGGACACGGTCCGGGCGGCTCGGGCTCAGCTCGTCGAGCCAGCGGACCGGATAGCCGGCCAGCAGCTCGCGCGTGTCGGGCGCGTCCACGGCAACCCAGCTCACGTCGTACCGGCCCCACCACGGCTCCAGGGCCAGCAGGTCGGGCAGGACCCCGCCACTGGAGGAGACCAGCAGGATGCGACGCACCGGGACACACTAGGTGGATCTCCGCCGGGGCGTGCAGGTATGTAACAAATAGGTCCCGTACGCCTGGCCACCGGTTAGGTTGTCTCCCGGGGGTCGGGACCTGGGGAGGTGCGGGGGATGGAGTGCGGGGCGGTGACCGTCGTGGGCGGCGCCGGATTCCTGGGCTCGGCGGTGGGGCGCCGGGCCGCGGTCGCAGGACGACCGGTGACGTCGATGGATCGTCTCCGGGCGGTGTCGCCACGCCTACCGGCGACGGTGGACCAGCGTGGTGTCGATCTGCTCATCGATCCGATGGAGCTGCCTGACGGCCTGGTCGTGCTGGCATCCGGAGGCAGCGATCCGCGCGCGGGCGACCCGTGGCGGCTCGTGCTGGACAACGTGGTGACCACCGCCCGGCTGCTGCCGGCGCTGGCCGGTCGCGAGGTGGTTCTCATCTCGTCCGTCGAGGTGTACGGCGCGGCCCAGGACGGGCTCCCGCTGGACGACGCCGCGATCGGGGCCTGGTGCGACGAGCTGCGCGTGCTGGCCCGGCGGCCGTGTCCGCCCTGGCAGGTGGCGGAGCTCTGCCGCGAGCTGGCCGCGGCCGACCCGACCGGCCGCTGGGTCTACGGGTTGGCCAAACGGGCCCAGGAGCTGCTCGTCCGCACGGTGGTCCCGCCCGACCGGCTGAGCGTGCTGCGGGCGGCGAACCTGTTCGGACCGGGGCAGGACCGGGTCGTGGCCCAGCTGAGCCGGCGCGCGCTGGCGGGGCTGCCGCTGGCCGTCACCGACGCCGTCCGGACGTTCCTGCCGGTGGACGACCTGGCGCGAGTGGTGCTCGACGGCGGCGCCGGGACGCTCGACGCCGGGCTCGCGGTGCTGCCGCTGGTGGAGCTGGCCGGCCTGGTGCTGGACACGCTCGGGCTGGATGCGCCGGTGGCGATCGCGCCGCCGCCGACCGTCGACGTCTGCGGGCGGATCGACACCGCGGAGTTCGTGCGGCGGCTCGGGGCCGGCGACGGGGCGGCCCGGCTGGAGCGGGAGCTGCGGTCGTTCGTGGGCCGGCTGGCCGACGAGGAGCTGCCGGCGTTCGCGCCGGCGCTGCCGGTGGTGCTGCCGCCGAGGCCGCGCCGGCCGGACGAGGTGGCGTACCGGACCCAGGCCTGTCTGGAGACCGGCAGCGTCAAGGGCGGCCCGTGGGCGTCGGCGCTGACCGAGGGGCTGCGGGAGGCGCTGGACCTGCCGCCCGAGTCGGCGCTGCTGGTCACGGCCTCGGGCTCGGCCGCGCTGCGGCTGGCCGTGCAGGCGATCGCCGGGCCGGTCGGGTTCGGGGACGTGGCCGTGCTGCCGTCGTTCACGTTCGCGGCGACCGGCGAGATGCTCGCGCAGCTCGGCTACACGCTGCGGTTCTGCGACGTGCGGCCGGACACCTGGACGATGGACCCGGCCTCGCTCGCGACCGCGCTGGAGCCCGGCGACGTGAGCGTCGTGGTCGCGGTGGACACGCTGGGCGCGCCGGCCGACTACGCCGCGCTGACCAAGGTCTGCGCCGACGCCGGGGTGCCGCTGGTCGCGGACTCCGCCGCGGCGCTCGGCGCCAGCCATCAGGGCCGTCCGGTCGCGACGCAGGCCGCTGCGCATTCGTACTCGTTGAGTTTCGCCAAGGTGCTCTCGGCCGGCGGGGGCGGCGGTGCGCTGGTGCTGCCGCGGGAGGCGGTCGAGCGGCTGCGGACGCCGATGGACTGGCTCCGCTCGGTGCCGATGGTGGAGACCGCGGCGATCGCGGCGCTGGACCTGCTCGCCGACCTCGACCTGCTCGTCGCGCGGCGCCGGGACGTGGCGGCTCGGTACGCGGAGATCGGCACCGCTCTCGGGGTCGTGCCGCACCGGGCCGCGGACGGGGACGAGCACGCCTGGGTGCACTGGGTGGCCCGGTTCGGCGACGTCGACCGGGACCGGCTGGCGGCCGAACTGCTGCGGCTCGGGGTGGCCACGAAGCCGTACTACGCTCCCCCGCTGCACTGGCACGACTGGCGCGGATACGCGGAGACGGCCGGGCCGCTGCCGGTGTCCGACCAGCTCGGTCGCGAGGCGCTCGCCCTGCCGATGTCCTCGGAGATCTCACCCCTGCAAGCCGACCGCGTCACCACCGCCGTGCTCACCGCCCTGGCCACCGCCCGACGCTGACCACGGACGGGCGGCCGTCCGCTCAGGTGGGGCGGTGGGCAGTGAGGAGGAGTTGCTTGCCGAGGTCGGCGAGGGACGGTTCGGCGGCGAGGCGGCGCTCGTGGGTGAGCTGGGCGGCGTAGTCGCGTTGGAGGCGGGTCTGCAGGTCGCGGCGACCGTGCACGGACGCGCCGACGAGCAGGCCGGCGACCCGGTCGACCATCAGGCCGGCGGCGTGGGCGGCTGCGGCCAGTTCGGCCGCGTCGAGCAGGTGCATGTCGGCCGCGTACCCGTCGACCTGCCAGCGGCCGCGCCTGGTGTGCAGTCGCTGCAGGGCCTCGTCCGGCCGACCGGCGGCAAGCAGTTCCAGCACGAGCGCCTGGCGGGAGTCGACCAGCACACAGACCGCGCCGCCGGGCCGGACCCACTCCGCGCACCGCGCGATCGCCGCGACCGGATCCGCGGCGTACTGCAGGGAGCCCATCGCGAGGACCACGTCGGCGCCGCCGGCCGGCAGCTGCGCCTGCTCGACGCCCGTCTCCAGCAGGGCGAAGTCCGTCCCGGCCAGCCGCGCCCGGGCGTGCGCCGCCATGCCCGGCGCGGGTTCCACACCGATCACCCGGTGGCCGGCCGCGACCAGCCGGGCGGCCCAGCGGCCGACCCCGCAGCCGACGTCGACCACGGTCGCCGCCCGCGGGACCAGCGCCGCGCACGCCTCCCAGGCCAGGTCGTCGTACGCCCGCCGGTGCGGCACGGCGAAGTGCGCGTCGTAGTCCGCGGCCAGCGCGTCGTAGAGCGGCGCGCTCGGCCTCATGCCGCCAGCGACCGGCGGCCGGCCCGCCACAGCACGTCGGCCGCGTACGTCCGAGGACGCCAGGCCAGGTTCAGCGCGTAGTTGCTGCCGCAGCCGACGCACTCCTTGCGGAAGAACCGCTCGTGCTCGTCCCTGTACTGCGTGCTCGCCACGATCTCGGCCAGCGGCGTCGTCCGCACGTTGTCCTTCGCGTCGTGGCCCCAGCAGCCGCCGACCTGCCCGGTCGAGTGCACCATCAGCTTGAGCTGCGATTCCGCGCACGGCAGCGGCCGCTGCAGCAGGTCGTCGAAGTGCCCGCGCATGTAGGACAGCTCCGAGTAGCGCGGCACGAACCGGTGGTCGGCCCGCAGCACCCCCTCGACCTCGGCCAGCGCGGTGTCGACCGCCTGCCGGTCGACCCGGGACTCGATCGAGACCTGCCCGTCCCGGAACAGGAACGTGTGATCGGTCGCGAGGTTGAGATACAGCTGCACTCGCAGCCGCTGCGCGAGCCGCATGATCTCCGGCAACGCGGCGACGGTCGATCGCATCACTGTGTAGTTCATCCGGACCCGGAGGTTCAGCTCGTCCCGGTGCGCGATCAGCCGCTCCAGCGCGTCGATCGTCTTGTCGAACGCCCCCTCCTTGCCGCGGATCTTGTCGTGCTGCGCGGCGTCCGGGCCGTCGACGGAGACGTTGACGCTGCGGATCCCGGCGTCCAGCACGGCGTTGAGCCGGCGGTCGTCGAGCAGGATCGCGTTGGTGTTCAGGTGCAGGGAACGGATCCCCGCATCCCGCGCGTACGCCATCAGCTCCGGGGCGTCGCGCCGCAGCAACGGCTCACCGCCGGTGAAGTTCGCCTTCACGATGCCGAGTCCGGCGATCTGATCGATCGCGTCCCGCCACTCGGCGCCGTCCAGCTCCGAGCGCGTCACGGTCCGCCAGCAGGCGCAGCTCACACACTTCAGATTGCAGTTGTCGGTGAGGAACAGCTCGGCGACCAGCGGCCGGACGTGCAGCCGTGGCGCCAGGTGCTCCTTCACCGCGAGCCGGCCGAAGAACCCGGCCAACCGCAGCTTGTCCCCCATACCCGTCACGGGCAGCGTTCGCATCCCGTTCCCTCCCACCCGACCCGGACCCCGACCGACCACAGTAGGCCTGCCCGGGTGCGTCAGTGGATGGTCCGGGCTCCGGAGACCGGGACACCGCCCACGATCGTGGTCCGGACAGCCGGCGCGCCGAGGTGCGCGAGCAGGTCAGCCTCGTGCTCGGCCTCCAGTACGACCAGGTCACCGGGGGCGTTGAGCTTGAGCACTCCGAGGTCGGGCCGTCGCAGCGCGGCCGCTCCCCCGACGGTCGCGGCCCGGATCGCCTCGGACACCGAAAGGCCGAGCAGCGGAGCGGCGAGCTGCAGCGCGTACGGAACGGACTCGCACCAGGACGTACCGGGGTTGCAGTCGGTGCCGAGGGCGAGGGTGACGCCGGCGTCGCGCAGGATCCGGGCGTTGTCCCAGGACCCGCCGGTGGACAGGGTCGCGGTCGGCAGCAGGACGCCGGTCACGCCGGCCGCCGCCATCGCCTTGGCGCCGGGTTCGTCGACGTGCTCCAGGTGGTCGGCGGAAGCGCAGCCGCACTCGGCGGCCAGCGCGGCGGCGCCGGTGCGGGTGAGCTGCTCGGCGTGCAGGCGGCCGCCGAGCCCGGCGCTCGTCCCGGCCGCGAGCAGGGTCCGGGCCTCCTCGACGGTGAACGCGCCGCGGTCGCAGAACACGTCGATCCAGCGGGCGCCGGCTGCCTTCGCCGCCGGCAGGGCGGCCGCGAGGGCGGCGACGTGCGCGGCCCGGTCGACCCCCGGCGGGACCACGTGCGCGAGCAGGGTCGGCTCGACCCGCAGCGGGGTGCGCTCGGCCAGCCGCCGGACCAGGCCGAGCAGGCGCAGCTCGGCCGCGGGGTCCAGGCCGTAGCCGGTCTTCACCTCGACCGTGGTGGTGCCGTTCGCGGCCATCCGGGCGAGCCGGGCCGCGGCCAGCTCCAGCAGCTCGTCGTCGGTGGCGGCGGTGGTGGCGGCGACGGTCGAGGCGATGCCGCCGCCGTCGTAGCGCTCGCCGGCCAGACGGGCCGCGTACTCGTCCCGGCGGGAGCCGGCCCACAGGGCGTGCGTGTGCGGGTCGACGAAGCCGGGCAGCACGCAGGCGCCGCCGGCGTCGAGCTCGGGGGCGTCGGTGATCGTCCAGGGGACGCGGTCGTCGGGACCGACCCAGGCGACGACGCCGTTGCGTACGGAGACGGCGGCCGGGCCGTCGAGCGGGTCACCGTTGTTGGTCACCACCCGGCCCGCCCGCCGGATCAGCACGTCGCCCGCCGGAGGCACTACTCCGCCCCCGGGCGGTCGCCGCCCGGTCCCCCGGCCCCCGAGCCGGCCGCCGCACCCGTCCCGGCGGCCGCACCCGTCCCGGCCGCCCCACCCGTCCCGGCCGCCGCACCCGAGCCGGCCGCCCGGCCGGATCCGCCGGACGGTGAGCTGGCGCTACCCGAGCCGCCCGCGGCGTCCGGTACGCCGGCCGCCGGATCCGGGGTCTGCCAGGAAGGGGCGTGGGTGCCCGGCTGGAGGGGGATGCGGATGCCGACGTCGCGGGCGGTGGACTCGGCGATCTCGTAGCCGGCGTCGGCGTGCCGGAGCACCCCGGTGCCGGGGTCGTTGGTGAGCACCCGCTCGACCCGCTCCCGCGAGGCCGGCGTCCCCTCCGCCACGACCACGAGCCCGGCGTGGATCGACTTGCCGATGCCGACCCCGCCGCCGTGGTGCACCGACACCCAGGACGCCCCGGACGCCGTGTTGACCAGCGCGTTGAGGATCGGCCAGTCGGCGATCGCGTCCGACCCGTCGCGCATCCCCTCGGTCTCCCGCTCCGGCGAGGCGACCGAGCCCGAGTCGAGGTGGTCGCGCCCGATCACCACCGGCGCCGAGATCACCCCGCGGGCGACCAGGTCGTCGAACGCGGTCCCGGCGACGTGCCGCTCGCCGTACCCGATCCAGCAGATCCGGGACGGCAGGCCCTGCCCCTTGACGCGGGCCTGGGCGAAGCGGACCCAGCGCTGCAACCCGTCGTCGTCCGGGAACGCGTCCAGCACGGCCTTGTCGGTCGCGGCCAGGTCGGCCGGGTCGCCGGACAGGCAGGCCCAGCGGAACGGCCCGGAACCGCGGGCGAACAGCGGCCGGACGTACGCGAGCACGAAGCCGGGATAGGAGAACGCGTCCGCGAGCCCGGCGTCCTGGGCCTGCCCGCGCAGCCCGTTGCCATAGTCGAAGACGACCCGCCCGTCGCGGGCGAACGCGACCATCGCGGCGCAGTGCTCGAGCATCGACTGCTGAGCCCGGCGCACGTACTCCTCGGGCTTGGTCCGGCGCAGCTCCAGCGCGTCGGCCAGCGGCATCCCGGCCGGGACGTAGCCGTGCAGGGCGTCGTGGGCGGAGGTCTGGTCGGTGACGATGTCGATGTCCGGACAGGTCGCCTGCAGCTGCGGGAAGACCTCGGCCGCGTTCGCGATCACGCCGACCGACAGCGCCCGGCGCTCCTGCCTGGCGGCCAGCACCAGCGCCAGCCCCTCCTCCAGCGAGCCCGCGATCACGTCGAGGAAGCCGCCGTCCAGCCGCCGCTGCGCCCGCGACGGGTCGACCTCGATGCAGAGCACCGCGCCGCCGTTGCCGGTCACCGCGAGCGGCTGGGCGCCGCCCATGCCGCCGAGTCCGGCGGTCAGCGTCGCGGTGCCGGCCAGGGTGCCGCCGAAGTGCTGGTCCGCCACCTCGGCGAAGGTCGCGTACGTCCCCTGCAGGATGCCCTGGGTGCCGATGTAGATCCACGAGCCCGCGGTCATCTGCCCGTACATGGTCAGGCCGGCGTCCTCGAGTTCGCGGAAGTGCTCGGGGGTGGCCCACTTGGGGACGATCAGCGAGTTCGCGATGAGAACGCGCGGCGCCTGCTCGGTCGTACGCACGATGCCGACCGGCTTGCCCGACTGAACCAGCAGCGTGTCGTCCGGCGCCATCGTGCGCAGCGACTCGACGATCGCGTCGAACGACCGCCAGTCCCGGGCGGCGCGGCCGGAACCGCCGTAGACGACGAGGTCGTCCGGGCGCTCGGCCACCTCCGGGTCGAGGTTGTTCTGCAGCATCCGCAGCGCCGCCTCGGCGCCCCAGCTGCGGGCCGTACGGACCGGGCCGCGGGGGGCCCGCACCACTCTCGCTCCCTGCATGGATCCGACCGTATCCCTTCTACCGGAGCTCGCCGGTGACCGCTTCGGCGGCCGCCACCACGGCCGGCAGCAGGTCGCGGACGGCCTCGATCTGCGGCGTGACCTCGCGGTCGACGTACATCGGCGGGACGTGCTCGCGGATCAGCGCGTGCACCGCCGCGGCGGCCGGACCGGGAGCGGCCGTCGCCGACCGCAAGTCGATCGCCTGGGCCGCGCAAAGCAGCTCGACGGCCAGGATCGTGGCCACGTTGCCGATGACCTCGCCGGCCTTGCGGGCGGCGTGCCAGCCCATCGAGACGTGGTCCTCCTGGTTGCCGCTGGTCGGGATGCTGTCCACGCTCGCCGGGTGGGCCAGCACCTTGTCCTCGGCCACCAGCGACGCGGCGGTGTACTGGGCCAGCATGAAGCCCGAGTTCGTGCCCGGGTTCGCGGCCAGGAACGGCGGCAGCCCGCGCGACGTCGCCGGATCCAGCAGCCGGTAGACCCGCCGCTCGCTGATGCTCCCGAGCTCGGCCGCGGCCATCGCGAGCATGTCGCCCGCGAACGCCAGCGGCTGCCCGTGGAAGTTGCCGGTCGACATGACCTCGTACCCGTCGCCGTCGACCTCCGGCACCACGACCGGGTTGTCGACGATCGACGAGAGCTCCACCTCCACCACCCCGCGGCAGTACGCCAGGGCGTCCCGGGAGGCACCGTGCACCTGCGGCGCACACCGCAACGAGTACGGGTCCTGTACGGCGTGGTTCGAGTGCCGGTGCGACGCCAGCAACGGGCTGCCGGCCAGCAGCCGCCGCAGGTTGGCCGCGCTGGCCAGCTGCCCGGCATGCGGACGGATCCGGATCACCCGGTCGTCGTACGCGCGGTCCGTGCCGAGCAGCGCCTCGACCGACAGCGCGCAGGCCACGTCGGCGGCCCTGCTCAGCCCCTCGGCGTCGGCGACGGCCAGCGCGAGCAGCGCCTGCATCGGCTCGGTGCCGTTGATGAGGGTCAGCCCCTCCTTGGCCGCCAGGATCAGCGGCTCCAGCCCGGCCTCGGCCAGCACCTCGGCCGCGGGACGGCCGTTGAGCCGGCCCTCGCCGACCAGTGGCAGCGCGACCGCGGCCAGCTGGGCCAGGTCGCCGGACGCGCCGACCGAACCCTTGGACGGCACCACCGGCAGCAGGTCCAGCTCCAGCAGGTCCAGCAGCCGGGCCGGCAGCTCGGGCCGGCAGCCGGACGCGCCGGCCGCGATCGTGCGGGCCCGCAGCAGGAGCAGCGCCCGGACCGCCTCGGGCGGCAGCGGGACGCCGGTGCCGGCCGCGTGCGAGCGGACCAGCGCCAGCTGCATGGTCTCCAGGTCCTCGCGGGCGACCGAGACGTCGGCCAGCGCGCCGAAGCCGGTGCTCACGCCGTACACGACCGCGCCCCGCTCGACCGCGTCGGCGACCACGGCCCGGCTCGGCGCCATCCGGGCCGCGACCTCGGGACCGAGCTCGGCCCGGGCCCGCCGCCGGGCCACGTCCACCACGTCGTCGAGTGCGAGCCCGTCGCCATTGACGGAAATCGTCCGCATCCTCAGGACCGTAGTTGGTGCTAGAACAGCACGGTGGAGGCGGAGGTCATCGCGCGCTCGTCCCGGCCGCTGACCGCGGTGACGCTGGCCGCGCAGCTGCGGGCGGCCGAGTCGCCGGCCGGCGGGATCGTGCTCGTGCACTCGGCGATGTCCCGGCTGGGGTTCGTGGTCGGCGGGGCGCAGGCCGTGGTCGAGGCCCTGACCCTCGCGCTCGGCCCGGACGGGACACTGATGATGCCGACGCAGTCCGGTGGGCTGACCGACCCGGCGACCTGGCAGCGGCCACCGGTGCCGCCGGAGTGGTGGGACGAGATCCGCGCCGGGATGCCCGCGTACGACCCGCGGGCGACGCCGACCCGCGGGATGGGCGCCGTACCGGAGTGCTTCCGGTCCTGCGCCGGGGTGTTGCGCAGCGCGCACCCGACCGACTCGTTCGCCGCCCGTGGGCCGCGGGCACAGTGGCTGCTGGACCCGCACCCGCTGCCGTACGGGGTCGGCGAGGGCTCTCCGCTCAGCCGCCTGTACGAGGCGGGCGGCCACGTGCTGCTGCTCGGTGTCGGCCACGGCAACAACACCACGCTGCACCTGGCCGAGCACCGGTCCGGGCGGGGCCGGGAGATGCTCGGTGGGTCGCCGGTGCTCGTGGACGGACAGCGCGGGTGGGTTCGATTCCCGACGCTGGACTGGGACGACTCCGACTTCCCGGCCGTCGGCGCGGCGTACCCCGGCCCCGTCACCGCGGCCCGGGTCGGCCTCGCCGACAGCCTCCTGCTGCCGGTCGTCCCGCTCGTCGACTTCGCCGCCGGGTGGTTCCGGACCCACCGCCCGTGAACGGCCTGCGGCGCCGGATCGACGCGGTCAACCGGGCACACCCGTGGAGTCACAACGCCCACTACCTGCCCTGGGTGCTGCGGCAGGTGCCGCCCGGCGCCCGGCGCGCCCTCGACGTCGGTTGCGGCACCGGGACGCTGCTGCGGGCGCTGGCCCGCGTGGTCCCGGCGGCCGAGGGCATCGACCGCGACCCGCGCGTCGCGGCGCTGGCCGACGCCCGGATCCTCGACCTGCTCGACCTCCCGCCCGAGCCCGCGTACGACCTGGTCACCGCCGTCGCGGTCGTGCACCACCTGCCGTTGGTCCCGGCGCTGGAACGGCTGAAGGCGCTGGTCCGGCCGGGCGGACGGCTGGTGATCGTCGGCTGCTACCGCACGGCGACCCGGGCCGACCGGGCCGTGGACCTGGTCGCGATCCCGGCGAACCTGATAGTCGGGCTGCTCACGTCCACCGGCACGGCGCCGGCCGGCATGTCGGCGCCGGTCGCGGCGGCGGCCGAGCCACTGGCCGAGATCCGGGCCGCGGCGCGGGCGGTGCTGCCGGGCGCGCGGATCCGGCGGCGGCTGTTCTGGCGCTACACGCTGGTCTGGCCTCAGAACTAGACGGTCCAGTCTAGTTTGCGTATGGTACTGGACAGTCCAGTTCCCGTACGGAGGAGGAGACCGATGGCCCGGATCGTGGTGATGGAGAACCTCAGCCTGGACGGCGTGATGCAGGGCCCGGGGCGGGCCGACGAGGACACCCGGGACGGGTTCGATCGGGGCGGCTGGTTCCAGCCGTACAACGACGGGGTGCTGGGGCGCTATCTCGGCAGCCTCGCGGGCGGCCCCGGCCGCGGTGGGCTGCTGCTGGGGCGGCGGACGTACGAGGACTTCCACGGGTACTGGCCGAAGCAGCCGGACAACCCGTTCACACCCGCGCTCGACGCGAACCTGAAGTACGTCGCCTCGACCACGCTGACCGAGCCGCTCCCCTGGCAGAACTCGGTGCTGCTGCGCGATCCGGTGAAGGAGCTGCCGGAGATCGACGCGGACCTGACCGTGCTCGGCAGCGGCGAGCTGGCCCGCTCGCTGAGCGAGGCCGGCCTGGTCGACGAGTACCTGCTGCTGGTCGCGCCGGTGCTGCTCGGCCGGGGCCGGCGGCTGTTCAGCAGTCAGGAGGGTCCGCTGCGGCTGACCGAGTGCGTGCCGACGACCACCGGCGTGCTGATCAGCCGGTACCGGCCGGCGTGACCGAGACCCGCTCGGACCGCAAGAACAGCGCGATCGTGGCGGCGGCGACCCGCGTCTTCCTGGAGCACGGATACGCGGGCACCAGCATGGACGAGGTCGCCCGCACCGCCGCCGTCTCGAAGCAGACCGTCTACAAGCACTTCGCCGACAAGAAGACCCTCTTCGAGAGGGTCATGCGAGCCACCAGCGAGCCCATGCACGCCGCCCTGCGGTCCGCGGCGAGCGAGGCCGGAACGGATCTCCACGCGTACGGGACCGCGCTGGTGACGCAGGTCCTCGCCCCGGACGTGGTCCGGCTGCGCCGGATGATCGCGGCCGAGGCGAGCCGCTTCCCGGAACTGGCCGCGGCCTGGCACGCGCAAGGCCCCGACAAGACCATCGACGAACTCGCCGACCGCCTGGCCGCCACCCCCGGCCTGCACTGTCCCGACCCCCACGAGGCGGCGTCGCAGCTGATGTGGCTCCTGATCGCCGACCCGCTGCTGCGCTCGATGTTCGTCGCGATGGACCCGCTCTCCCCCACCGAGGTCCGCTCTCGCGTGGATACCGCCCTCACCACATTCCAGGCGGCCTACGGACGCCCGGAACTCACTTAGTCACCGGAAATCTCAGGTGCGTCACCCGGTCGCCCTGAATGCAGAGCGTCGGGTCGCCGAGCGGGACGTCCGTCAGGGACATGCCGCCAAAATACGGACGTCCTTTCCCCATCACGACGGGAACCAGGTCGACCACGACCTCGTCGAGCAACCCGGCCTCCAGGCACTGCCGGGTGATCGTGCCGGCGGCGACCGACACGACCTTGTCCCCGGCGATCTCCTGACCCTTCGCCACGGCCGCGTCAATTCCGTCCGTGACGAAATGGAACGGCGCGTCCGGGTACCGCTCGACCCACTCGGTCGGCACCTCGTGGGTAAGGACGACGACCGGAACGTCCAGGGTGTGGATGCCGCCCCATCCGTCGGTGGTGTCGAACAGCGTCCGCCCGCAGATCAGCACACCGAAGCTGCCGACCAGCTCCCGCCAGTACTCGGCGCTCTGCGGGCTCAGGTGAAACACCAGTCCGTCCGTCGCCGTCTTGATCTCGACGGTCCCGTTGAAGTACCAGTCGAAGAGCCGGCCGATCGTGTTGTCGTCCTTGGCGATGCAGCCGTCGAGTGACATCGACGACGACGCGGTGACCTTTCCCATGCCGGTCATGTATCCACTACGCCGCCCGATCGAAACGCCCTCACCCCCGGATCACCGGGAACTTGAGATGGGTGACGCGGTCTCCCTGGACGCAATAGTCCGGGTCACCGAGCGGGGCGTCCTCCATGCCGAGGCTCCCGAAGTACGGGCGCCCCTTCCCCATCACGACGGGGACAAGGTCGACGGTCACCTCATCGAGTACGCCGGCATCCAGGCACTGCCGGGCCACGGTGCCGGCGCTGACGCAGACGACGCGATCGCCGGCGAGTTCCCGAGCTTTCGCGGCGGCCGCCTCGACCCCGTCCGTGACGAAGTGGAACGGCGCATCCGGATGCTCCTCGACCCAGTCGGTGGGCACCTCGTGGGTCATGACGACGACCGGCACGCCCATGTTGTGGGTCCCGCCCCACCCGCCGGCGACGTCGAAGAGCGTCCGTCCACAGATCAGCGAACCGAGGCCGCCCGCCCACTGCCGCCAGTGCTCGGCGCTCGGCGGGCTCAGGTGGACCTTCATCGACGGAATCGCCGTGTCGATCTCCACTTCCCCGTTCTGGAGCCAGTCGAACAGTCGTCCGATCGAGTTGTCGTCCTTGGCGATGTACCCGTCCAACGACATGGACGCTGATGAAGCAAGTTTGGCCATGCCCCAACACCTGTCACCAAGCGCCACACTTGAAACGCACAGTCACCAACAAGGGAAGTCGGCGAGGCACCCGGCCGTCCGGGGCCGGGAAGGGGCAAAGCCCCAGGAGTGGCCGTGGGGGCAAGGGGCGAAGCCCCAGGAATGGGGGCAAGGGGCGAAGCCCCAGGCGTGGGGCCAAGGGGCGAAGCCCCAGGCGAAGCCCCAGGAGTGGGGGCAAGGGGCGAAGCCCCAGGCGTGGGACGGGATGGCGAAGCCGACCAACCCCCGGGGGTCCGGGGGTCCGGCCCCCCGGGATGAATGACGACGACCCCACCCGCGAAGCAGGTGGGGTCGGGTCGACGTGGGCGCTACAGGGATTGAACCTGTGACCTCTTCCGTGTCAGGGAAGCGCTCTCCCGCTGAGCTAAGCGCCCGAGGCGGAGGCGGGAATCGAACCCGCGTACAGGGCTTTGCAGGCCCTTGCCTAAGCCACTCGGCCACTCCGCCGAAGCCGGGAAGGTTCCCCGGAACGGCAGGACGCCCGAAGGCATCTCCGAGCGGACGACGGGATTCGAACCCGCGACCCTCACCTTGGCAAGGTGATGCTCTACCAACTGAGCCACGTCCGCAGCGCGTACAAGACTGTATCCGATCGTGGAACACGGCTTCAAACCGGTACCGCGGCGGGGCGCGCCGCAGGGCAGGATGGCGGCATGAGGCCGTGGCAGTCCGACTTCGTCGGCCGGTACGAGCACGGGACGATCGAGTCCGAGGCGCTGCAGGGCAACCCGCTGGGCGACGAGTGGCGCCGCCCGCTCTGGGTCTACCTGCCCCCGGCGTACGACGCGGACCCGGCCGCCCGCTTCCCGGTGATCTACCTGATCCAGGGCTACACCGGCACGATCGGCATGTGGGGCAACCGGTCGCCGTTCCGGCCGACGGTGCTGGAGCTGATCGACGACGTGTTCGCGAGGACGGACACGCCGCCGGCGCTGGTGGTCGGCGTCGACGCCTGGACCGCGTACGGCGGGAGCCAGTTCGTCGACTCCCCCGGCACCGGGAACTACCACACGTACCTCTGCGACGAGGTCGTGCCGTTCGTGGACGGGCGCTGGCGGACGATCGCCGACCGGGAGTCGCGGGCGATCACCGGCAAGTCCAGCGGCGGGTTCGGCTCGCTGATCACGCCGATGCTGCGGCCGGACCTGTTCGGCGCGTTCGCCAGCCACGCCGGCGACACCCTCTACGAGCTCTGCTACATCAAGGACTTCGGCGAGGCGGCCCGGACGCTGCGGGACCAGTACGACGGGTCGTTCGAGAACTTCTGGGCCGACTTCCGCTCGCGGGTTCCGATGACGAAGCCGGGCGACGGGAACCTCTGCAGCGTGTACGGGGTGGCGGCGGCGTTCTCGGCGAACGACGACGGGACCGTGCAGCTGCCGTTCGAGGTCGGGACCGGGCGGCTGATCCCGGAGGTCTGGCAGCGCTGGCTGGACTGGGACCCGGTCCGGATGGTCCCGAAGTACGCCGAGGCGCTGCGATCGCTGCGGGCGATCTGGATCGACGCCGGCACCCACGACGAGTACTTCCTCGACCTGGGCGCGCAGGCGTTCGTCGACGAGCTGGCGAAGGTCGGCGTGACGCCGGACGTCTTCGAGCTCTTCGACGCCGGTCACCCGATGATCGAGTACCGGTACCCGCTGGCGATGCGCTTCCTCTCCGAGCGCCTGGCCCGGCCCACCACCTAGCCCCGGCCCGCCACCTGCCCCGGCCCACCACTCCTCAGCCCGGCGCGCCGGACAGGCCGGTGCAGGCGACGAGGCCGGTCCACTTGCGCATGATCCGGGCCGCGGTCTGCCCGGTCGCCGGCACCGGCACCCCGCGCCCGTCGATGCGGGCCGGCTCGAAGTCGGCCCGCACCACCCGCCGGCCGGCGAACGCGAGCCGGAGCACGCCGGTGTCGTTGGAGAAGGCGGCGTCCCGCCACCAGAGGTAGTTGCCCAGCCCGTACGCGACGTACGTGGTCCCGAGGTAGCCGGCGCCGAGCAGCTGGTGCGCGTGCGTGCCGACGACCGCGTCCGCACCGGCGGCCGCGAGCCGGGCCGCCAGCGCGCGCTGGTCGGCGCTCGGGCAGCCCTGCCCCTCGACGCCCCAGTGCAGGTAGACGACCACGACCTCGGCCCGGCTGCGGGCCGCCCGGACGGACGCGACCAGCCGGTCGTCGTACGCGGAGGCGATCCCGGGGCTGCTCTCCCCCGCCGACCAGGCCGCGAGCGTGTGGTCCCGGATCTGGCTGGCCGCGAGCAGCGCGACCCGGTGGCCCTTGATCTCGGTGTAGTACGGCGCGTACGCCTGGGTCGCCGTCGGCCCGATCCCGATCGAGGGGAAGGTGCGGATCGCGGCCAGCGTGTCGGCCAGGCCGGTCGCGCCGTAGTCGGCGGCGTGGTTGTTGGCCAGCGTGACCAGGTCCACCCCGGCCGCCCGCAGCGCGGTGAACGCGGTCGCCGGCGCCCGGAAGTGGAACTCCTTCGGCTCCGCCGCCCCGCGCGACGTGATCGCGGTCTCCAGGTTGACCATGGTCAGGTCGGCGCCGCGCAACGCCGACGCGGCCTCGGCGAACGTGGTCGCGGGATCGGCGTCCAGCCGGGTCGCCGTCCGTCCGGCGAAGTGCACGTCGCCGGCGAAGGCGAGCGTGATCCGGGCCGCCGGCGTCTCGGTCGCGGCCGGCAGGGTCGCGGCCGGCAGGGTCGCGGCCGGCTGGGTCGCCGGGGCCGAGACCGGAGTCGGCCCGGCCGCCGGTCCGGCGGTCGGGCGGGCCGCCGATCGGACCCCGTGGGCGGCCAGCACCAGCCCGGTCACGACGAGGACGACCGCGAGGGCGGCGGTGAGGCCCGTCCGCAGGCGGCCGCCGCGCCGGGGCTCCGGCCGGACATGCACGGCCGGACCCTATCCCGGCCTGGCAAGGTATCCAGGTATGGACGAGTTCGGGGACGGGCCGGAGATCGCGCTGCCGAAGGGCGACGTGACCGAGGGCGTGGTCCGCATCGGCGACACGGTCCGGCGGCCGCGCCAGGAGCAGTCCCCGTTCGTCGCCGGCTACCTGGACCACCTGGCCGCGGTCGGGTTCGCCGGCGCACCCCGCTTCCGCGGTGTCGACCACCGCGGCCGCGACGTGCTCGACTTCGTGCCGGGGGACGTGCCGGGCGCGCCGCCGGAGCCGTGGGCCTGCACCGACGAGGTCGTCACCGGCGTCGGCACGCTGCTGCGTGAGCTGCACGAGGCGTCCGCGGGCTGGACGCCGGCGCCGGAGCTGCGCTGGTTCGGGCGGGACCGGGTGGTCGCGGGCGTCTCGCCGGAGCTGGCCGCGCTGCCCGGGCCGCCCGAGCTGGTCGCGCACTGCGACGTGACCCCGCAGAACGTCGTCTTCCGGAACGGGCGGCCGGTCGCGCTCGTCGACTTCGACCTGGCCCGGCCGACGCGGCGGGTCGCCGACGTGCTCAACACGGCGATGTGGTGGGTGCCGCTGCAGGACCCGATCGACCGCGCGCCGGCGCAGGTGGACGTGGACGTCCCGGCCCGGCTGGCCGCCTTCCTCGACGCATACGGGCTGCCGGCGGCGGAGCGGGCGGAGCTGCTGGAGCTGGCCGACCCGATGTGGCGGCGCAGCTGGCTGTCGATGCGGCACAACGCCCGGACGCTCGGCGGCGGCTGGGCCCGGATGTGGGACGAGGGCGCGGGCGAGACGATCGAGCGGCGCCGGGCCTGGTTCGCGGCGCACCGCCCGACGTTACGATCCCGGCCGTGACCGAGGCCGAGGACCTGCTGCCGGAGCTGTCGCTGCCGCCGGACGCCGGGCCGCACCCGGACGAGGCCGAGCGCGAGGCCCGGTGGTCCGCGCTGAACCAGCGCGCCCTGCTCTCGGTGCACCCGGGCGACGACGCCAGCTACTCCCTCTACGCCGACCACCCGACCGTCCGGGCCGAGCTGGCCACGCTGGCCGCGGCCGAGGCCCGCGTGCACCCCGAGCTCGAGGTCGGCGCCCTGCTCGGCGACGGCCACCTCATCCTCGCCGTACGGCTGCTGGACACGGACGAGGACGACGCCGGGACCGGCTGACCCGCCGTCGGCGAACGATCAGGGCTGGGATGCGACGCGCTCGGCCCAGACCCGGTCGACCTGGGCCCGCAGGTCCTCGACGCTGCCGTCGTTGACGAGCACCACGTCGGCGATCGCCCGGCGCTGCTCGTCGGTGGCCTGGCTCGCCATCCGGGCCCGGGCCTGCTCGGCCGGCATGCCGCGGTCGCGGGTCAACCGCTCCACCCGCAGCGCCGGCGGCGCCTCCACCACCACGACCAGGTCGAACGAGCCCGCCTGCCCGGTCTCGGTCAGCAGCGGGATGTCCTGCACGACGACCGTGCCGGCCGGCGCGGCGGCGATCCGCTCCGCCACCCGGGCCCGGATCCGCGGGTGCAGGACCCCGTTCAGCCGCGCCCGGGCGCCCTCGTCGGCGAACACGACCGCGGCCAGCGCGGGCCGGTCGAGCCGGCCCTCGCCGTCCAGCACCCGGTCGCCGAACTCGGCCGCGACCGCCCGCAGCCCGTCCGTACCCGGCTCGACGACCTCGCGGGCGACCAGGTCGGCGTCGATCACCAACGCGCCGAGCTCGCCGAACCGGCGCGCCGCGGACGACTTCCCGGACCCGATCCCGCCGGTCAACCCGATCTGCACGGCGCCGACCCTACGACCTGGCCGGACATCCACCGAGACAGGCCGATGACGCTGCGGCGCGCCGCACAAGATCGGCACCGCGGAGCCCGTAGGCTCCGCGCCGCGACGGCTTCCCCAGCCCGAAAGGTGGTCGCATCATGGCCAAGCACCGGCGCCCACCTACCGTGGGACGCCACCGGTTCGGCACCCCCGGGCTGCTGCACTGCCGCAGCCACGAATCCGTCATGTTGCGGATCCGTGAGACCCGGCCGCCGCTCTGGTCGGCGCTGCGCTGGCGTGGCCGTCACACCGAGATCGCGCTGACCCGCAGCGGCGCCCGCCCGCGTCCGGCCTTCGCGCTGATCGCCTCGCTCTAGCCGGCTCACTGGCCCCAGTTGGCCAGCACCTTGGTCGCGATGCTCACGACCGCGCGGTCGGGCTGCCCGCGGGTGGACCGGAGCACGGTCACCGCGACCGTACGGTTCCCCTGCGCGACGACCGCGGTGAAGCCGGTGCGATTGCCGATCACCGTGGTGGCCCGGCCGGCGACGGTGGCCTCCGACTGTGAGGTCGCGCCCGACCGCAGGTCGGCGACGGTCGCCGCGACGCGGTCGGTGGCCGCCTTGGCGTCGGTGTAGGTGGAGGCGCCGACCTCGACCGGGACGGGTCCGCGGCCGCCCTTGGCCAGGCCCCACTGGCAGGTGATCCGGCCGGTCCGGCCGATGGAGGGCTGGGCCACGCCCACCACGTACCGGGTCTCGCCGAACAGCGGGCGGCCCAGGGCCTGGTCCAGGTCGGTGAACGGGAGGATCTCGTCGCAGCCGATCGGCAGGTCCGGGGTCGGCGTGGGCGTCGGTGCCGAGGACGAGTCGGCGGCGGACGTCGGGGCGGCGGTCGTGGTCGCCGCGGCCTGCGGCTGGTCGCCGCCGGACGTGCAGCCGGCCACCACCAGACCGGCCAGCGTCCCGAGCAGGACCCGCGGGACGACCCAGCGCATCGTCATGCGAGCACGCTAGCGCTCTGCACCCCCGTAGCGGAGGAGGGCGCGGCGGCGTCCGGACCGCAGCGACGCGCCGACGAAGTCGCCGCGCGGCGCGGAGGGAGGACGCCGCCTTTCAGCGCCCTCGCGGAGCGAGGACAAGCAGAGCCCCGCCCGGCGAACCGGGCGGGGCTCTGACGTACTACTGACTAGGCGCGACCGCCGGCCAGCTTCTCACGCAGCGCCGCGAGCGCCTCGTCCGAGGCCAGCGTGCCCCCGGAGTCCACGGTGTCGGACGTGTACGAGGTCTCGCCGGTCGCCTCGGCCTCCGCGGCCTGGGCCTGCTGGACCTGCTTGACGTGGGCCTCGTAGCGCGTCTGGGCCTCCGCGTACTGCTTCTCCCAGGTCTCGCGCTGCGACTCGTACCCCTCGAGCCACTCCCCGGACTCCGAGTCGAAGCCCTCCGGGTAGATGTAGTTGCCCTCGGTGTCGTACTGCGCGTCCATCCCGTACTGCGCCGGGTCGAACTCGCCGGGCTCGCCGCCGGTGCCGGCACCCTCGTTGGCCTGCTTGAGCGAGAGGCTGATCCGGCGCCGGTCCAGGTCGATGTCGATGACCTTGACCAGGATCTCCTGGCCGACCTGCACGACCTGCTCCGGGATCTCCACGTGCCGCTCGGCCAGCTCGGAGATGTGCACCAGGCCCTCGATGCC
>DASYKU010000049.1 GCA_035995165.1 Mycobacteriales bacterium | reverse complement strand
CGCAGGTTCAGCGACTGCAGGATCTGCAGGCCGACCTTGACCTCTTCGACCGGCGGGGCGGACAGCGAGACGCGGATGGTGTCGCCGATCCCCTGCGAGAGCAGCGCCCCGAACGCCGTGGCGGACTTGATGGTGCCCTGGAACGCCGGCCCGGCCTCGGTCACGCCGAGGTGCAGGGGCCATTCGCCGCGCTCGGAGAGCATCTCGTACGCCTGCGCCATGATCACCGGGTCGTTGTGCTTGACCGAGATCTTGAAGTCGTGGAAGTCGTGCTCGGCGAACAGGCTCGCCTCCCACAGCGCCGACTCGACCAGCGCCTCCGGGGTGGCTTTCCCGTACTTCTCCAGCAGCCGCTTGTCCAGCGAACCGGCGTTGACCCCGATGCGGATCGGGACGCGCGCGTCGTTGGCTGCCTTGGCGATCTCACCGACCTTGTCGTCGAACGCCTTGATGTTGCCGGGATTCACCCGCACCGCCGCGCAACCGGCGTCGATCGCGGCGAACACGTACCTCGGCTGGAAGTGGATGTCGGCGATCACCGGGATCTGCGACTTCCTGGCGATCGCCGGCAGCGCCTCGGCGTCGTCCTGGGACGGCACCGCGACCCGGACGATGTCGCAGCCGGCCGCGGTGAGCTCCGCGATCTGCTGCAGTGTCGAGTTGACGTCGGCGGTCAGCGTGGTGGTCATGGACTGCACCGAGACGGGCGCGTCCCCGCCGACCATCACCGACCCGACCTTGATCTGCCGGGACTCGCGCCGCGGCGCGAGCACCGGGGGCGGAAGGGCGGGCATGCCCAGCGAGATGCCGGTCATCGCATTGCGCTCCGTTCGACCATCGCAGGTTCCGCGGCCGGGGCGGGCGCGGACTTCGGTTCGACCGCCGAGGCGGGGGAGGACTTGTGCAGTGCGGTCAGGACCCGCCCCACGATCGCGGACGGGTTGAGCCCGACCGCGGACCGCACGTCGGCCGGTTTCCCGTGGTCGAGGAACTGGCGCGGGATGCCGATCGTGCGGCAGGGCGTGTCGACCTCCGCGTCCTCGAGCGCGGAGCGGACCGCGGTGCCGACGCCGCCGCTGCGGCTGGAGTCCTCGACGGTGACGACCAGCCGGTGCCGGGCGGCGAGCGGGGCCAGCGCCGGGTCGACCGGCAGCACCCAGCGCGGGTCGACCACGGTCACCCCGATCTCCTGCTCGGCCAGCAGCGCGGCCGCGCCCAGGCAGGTGCCGGCCATCGAGCCGACCGCGACCAGCAGCACGTCCGGCTCGCCGTCCGGCCCGGCCGCCCGGTGCAGCACGTCCATCCCGCCGGCGGTGCCGATCGGTTCGACGTCGGCCGGGGCCGCGCCCTTGGGCCAGCGCAGCGCGGTCGGCCCGTCCTCGTACGCGACGGCCTCCCGGAACAGCTCCCGCAGCCGCTGTCCGTCCCGGGGCGCCGCCACCCGCATCTCCGGCACCAGGCCGAGGATCGTCAGGTCCCACATGCCGTTGTGGGAGGCGCCGTCGTCGCCGGTGATCCCGGCCCGGTCGAGCACGAACGTGACCGCCTGCCCGTGCAGCGCGACGTCCATGAGGGTCTGGTCGAAGGCCCGGTTGAGGAACGTCGCGTACACCGCGACGACCGGGTGCAGCCCGCCGAGCGAGAGGCCCGCGGCCGAGGTGACCGCGTGCTGCTCGGCGATGCCCACGTCGAAGACCCGGTCCGGGTACGCCGTGGCGAACGGCGCCAGCCCGGTCGGCTCCAGCATCGAGGCGGTGATCGCGACCACGTCCTCGCGCTGCTCGCCGGCCGCGACCAGCTCGTCGCTGAAGATCGAGGTCCAGGTCCGCCCGGAGCGCGGCCTGCCCGGCGTGGGCTGCGGGGAGACCGCGTGCAGCTTGTCCAGCTCGTGCTTCTCGGCCGCCGCGTAGCCGCGGCCCTTCTCGGTGATGCAGTGCACGATGACCGGGCCGCCGAAGTTCCGGGCCGCGGTGAGCGCCTGCTCGACCGCCTCCACGTCGTGGCCGTCGACCGGGCCGACGTACTTCAGGCCGAGGTCCTCGAACAGCCCCTGCGGGGCGATGAAGTCCTTCAGGCCCTTCTTGGCTCCGTGCATGGCGCCGTAGACCCTGTCCCCGACGACCGGGGCGCTGCGCACGGTGCGCTTGCCCCACTCCAGGAAGCCCTCGTAGCCGCGGCTGGTGCGCAGGGTGGCCAGGTGGTCGGCCAGGCCGCCGGTGGTCGGCGCGTACGACCGGGTGTTGTCGTTGACGACGACCACGACCGGCCGGTCCTTGGCCGCGGCGATGTTGTTCAGCGCCTCCCAGCACATGCCGCCGGTGAGCGCGCCGTCGCCGACCACGGCCACCACCCGGCGGTCCTCACCGGTCAGCTGGTACGCCTTGGCCAACCCGTCGGCCCAGCTCAGCGCCGTGGACGCGTGCGAGCTCTCGTTGATGTCGTGCTCGGACTCGGCCCGCGACGGGTACCCGGACAGCCCGCCGGCCTGCCGCAGCGTCGGGAACTCGGGGGCGCGGCCGGTGACGATCTTGTGTACGTACGCCTGGTGGCCGGTGTCCCAGACGATCCGGTCCGTCGGCGAGTCGAAGGTCCGGTGCAGCGCCAGCGTCAGCTCGACCACGCCCAGGTTCGGCCCGAGGTGCCCGCCGGTCTTCGTGACCTCGGTCACCAGGAAGTCCCGGATCTCGCGGGCGAGTCGATCCAGCTCGGCACGGGACAGCCGGCGCAGGTCCGCGGGCTTCCGGATCGAGTCCAGCAGGCTCATTCGCTCCTCCTCGGCCGGTCGACGCCGGCGCCCTCCCGGCCGCTCGCCGGCTCGAACCGGACGACCGTCTCCGGGCACAGGCCCAGATCGGGACCGGTCATCGTCCCCGCCGTCGCGATCAGCACGTTGTAGTGGTTCGGAAAGTGACACGCGTCGAACCCCAGCACTGTTCCCACGAGTCGGTCCCCCACCCCCACCCGGTCGCCCCGGTCCAGGACGCCTGCGCGGGTGATATCGGCCAAGCCGAGGAAGCCACCCGATCGATCCGGGAGCCCGAACGGGTCTCCCGATGGTCGGTGGTGACGAGTTCGTGCACCTCCCCCGCGCGTACGCACCGGCTCCCGTACGGCTCGAGGGTCATTCCCCGGTCGTCCCGACGGTGCACCAGGACCTTCACCACGACGTCCTCCACCGTACGCTCGGGGCCGTCTTCCGCCTGGCCGGTGGCGGGCCGAACGTCCAGAAGGACTGTGGTGTCCGCCACGGTCGTCACCGGACATCCCCGGCGACGCGCTCCGGTCCGTACGCGACGGTGACGAGGCGGAGCGGGTCGAGCCCCGTCCGGCCAGTCGTAGACGCGTCCCCGCAGCACGTCCGCGAAGTGTGCCAGCACACGGTCCAGACTGCGTCGCGGGTGACGCCGGGTCGTCCGGCGGCGTGCTCTCCACCCCGCCGCCCGGGCGACCCGCTGACCCGGGGGGTGCGCGTCAACGGCGTACCCGAAGATCGTCAAGGGGGCGGCGACGCCTGCGCGCGCGGGCCCGCAAGCGCGGTCATACACTGGCCGCGATACTTCGTGAACGCGTTCACAAATCGCCGGTGGGGTTAGCAATGGTCGCTGAACAGGATGCTGACGTCATCGTCGTCGGCGCCGGCCCAGCCGGCTCGACGGCGGCGTACTACCTCGCGCAGGCGGGGCTGTCCGTCCTGATGCTGGAGAAGACCAGCTTCCCGCGGGAGAAGGTGTGCGGCGACGGGCTGACCCCGCGGGCCGTGCACAGCCTGATCGCGATGGGGATCCCCACCGACGAGAAGGACGGCTGGATCCGCAACCAGGGCCTGCGGGTCCTCGGCGGCGGGCTGCGGTTGCACCTGCCCTGGCCGGAGCTCGCCTCCTGGCCGGACTACGGGCTGGTCCGGCCCCGGCTGGACTTCGACGAGACGCTGGTGCGGCACGCGGAGAAGGCCGGCGCCCGGCTGCGGGAGCAGGTCACGGTGACCGCCCCGGTGCAGGACCGGACCGGCCGGGTGGTCGGCGTCGAGACCCGCACCCAGGACGGCCCGGCCACGTTCCGGGCCCCGCTGGTGCTGGCCGCGGACGGCGTGTCCGGAAGGCTCGCGCTCGCGCTCGGCATCGCCAAGCGGGACGACCGGCCGATGGGCGTCGCGGTCCGGCGCTACTTCACCAGCCCCCGGACGAACGACGACTACCTGGAGTCCTGGCTCGAGCTCTGGCACACCGAGCCGGACGGCAGCCGGATCCTGATGCCCGGGTACGGCTGGATCTTCGGCGTCGGCGACGGCACCTCCAACGTGGGCCTCGGCATCCTCAACTCCTCCGCGGCGTACGGGTCGACCGACTACCGGGGGCTGCTCGCGTCCTGGCTCGGCGGCCTGCCCGAGGAGTGGGGGTACGTCGAGGAGAACGCGACCGGCCCGGTCCGCGGCGGCGGCCTGCCGATGGGCTTCAACCGCACCCCGCACTACTCCCGCGGCCTGCTGCTGGCCGGGGACGCGGCCGGCGCGGTCAACCCGTTCAACGGCGAGGGCATCGCGTACGCGATGGAGACCGGGCGGCTGGCCGCCGAGCACGTGGCCCAGGCCCTGGGCCGCCCGGCCGGGGCGGCCCGGGAGAAGGCGCTGGCGGCGTACCCGCAGGCGCTGAAGGCCGAGTACGGCGGGTACTACCGGCTCGGCGGGATCTTCGTGAAGCTGATCGGCAACCCGCACGTCATGAAGATCGCCACCCAGCACGGGTTGCCGCGGCCGCTGCTGATGAAGTTCGTGCTCAAGCTGATGGCCAACCTCACCGACCCGCGCGGCGGGGACGCCGCCGACCGCGTCATCACCGCGCTGACCAGGCTCGCCCCCGCCGTCTGAACTGTCCGCCGCAGTCCGTAGTCTGCAACCGCCCGTCAAGGAGGGAGGCACCCGGATGCTCTCGCCCTATGTCCCGATCGTGACGCTGTTCGCCCTGGCCGCGCTGTTCGCGGTCGGCTCCGTCACCGCCGCTCCCTTCGTCGGGCCGCGCCGCTACAACCGCGCCAAGGTCGACTTCTACGAGTGCGGCATCGAGCCGACGCCGCAGCCGGCCGGGGGCAGCCGGTTCCCGGTGAAGTTCTACCTGACCGCGATGCTCTTCATCATCTTCGACATCGAGACGATCTTCCTCTACCCCTGGGCCGTGGCCAGCAAGAACCTGGGCATCCTCGGGCTGGTCGAGATAGTCCTGTTCATCGCCACCGTGTTCATCGCGTACGCCTACGTCTGGCGTCGCGGCGGGCTCGACTGGGATTAGAGGTAGCGGCATGGGACTGGAAGAGAAGATCCCCAGCGGGATCCTGCTGACCAGCGTCGAGAAGATCGTCAACTGGAGCCGGAAGTCCTCGCTCTGGCCGGCCACGTTCGGGCTGGCCTGCTGCGCGATCGAGATGATGGCGGCCGGCGGGCCGAAGCACGACCTGGCCCGGTTCGGCATGGAGGTCTTCCGGGCCTCGCCGCGGCAGGCCGACCTCATGATCGTCGCCGGCCGGGTCAGCCAGAAGATGGCCCCGGTGCTGCGCCAGGTCTACGACCAGATGCCGGAGCCGAAGTGGGTGCTGTCGATGGGCGTCTGTGCGTCCTCGGGCGGCATGTTCAACAACTACGCGATCCTGCAGGGCGTCGACCACATCGTGCCGGTGGACATGTATCTGCCCGGCTGCCCGCCGCGGCCGGAGATGCTCATCGACTCGATCCTCAAGCTGCACGACAAGATCCAGCACGAGCCGCTCGGCCCGCGTCGGGCCAAGGCGCTCGCCGGTCAGCGGACCGAGCTGGTCGCGTCCTCGGTGAAGTACGGGAAGTGAGATGACCTTCTACGGAGCTCGCGGAGCAGCCGCATGACAGAGCCAGGTTCCGGTCCCGACAGCGCGGGCTCGCTGCCGGACCAGCGTCGGGCGACCCCGGCCGAGGCGGCCCCCGGGCCGATCGGCCGCGGGTCCTTCGGCGCGCACGGGTCGGGCGACACCTCCGGCTTCGGCGGCCTGGTCCGCCGGACGTGGGCGCCGGCCCCGGCCGAGCGGCCGTACGGGGAGGGTCTCGACGAGGTCGCCGACGCGCTGATCGACGCGTACCCGGCCTTCGACGAGGCCGTGTCCACGGTCGTCGTCGATCGCGGCGAGATGACGCTGTACGTCGAGCGCGACCACCTGCTGGAGCTGTGCCGGACATTGCGCGACGACCCGGCGCTGCGGTTCGAGCTCTGCGTGTCGGTCTCCGGCGTCGACTACCTCGGCACCCCGGACCGGTTGCACTCCGTGGTGCACCTGACCTCGATGACGTACCGGCGCAAGATCCGGCTGGAGACCGCGGTGTCCGTGGAGGACCCGCACCTGCCCTCGATCACCAGCGTCTACCCGACCGCCGACTGGCAGGAGCGGGAGAGCTGGGACATGTTCGGGATCATCTACGACGGCCACCCGGCGCTGACCCGGATCCTCATGCCGGACGACTGGGACGGTCACCCCCAGCGCAAGGACTACCCGCTCGGCGGCGTGCCCGTGCAGTACAAGGGCGCCACCATCCCGCCGCCGGACGAGCGGAGGAGCTACTCGTGAGCAGGAGCGCGGGAACATGCCGCTGACGGACGAGACCCGGCTGGCCGCACGGGAGATCGTGGCCCGCTACCCGCGGTCGCGCTCGGCCCTGCTGCCGATGCTGCACCTCGTGCAGTCCGAGGACGGGTACGTGTCGCCCGAGGGCGTGCGGTTCTGCGCCGAGGAGCTCGGGCTGACCAAGGCCGAGGTCGGCGCGGTCGCGACGTTCTACACGATGTACAAGCGCCGCCCGACCGGCGAGTACCTGGTCTCGGTCTGCACCAACACGCTGTGCGACGTGCTCGGCGGGGAGCAGATCTACGAGGCGCTGTCCGAGCACCTCGGTGTCGGGCACGACCAGACCACCGGCGACGGCCGGATCACGCTGGAGCACGCGGAGTGCCTGGCGGCCTGCGACTACGCGCCGGTCGTCACGGTCAACTACGAGTTCTTCGACCAGCAGTCGAGCGAGTCGGCGACCGAGCTGGTCGAGGAGCTGCAGGCCGGGCGCCGGCCGCTGCCGACCCGGGGCGCGCCGCTGTGCACGTTCAAGGAGATCAGCCGGCAGCTGGCCGGGTTCATGGACGAGCGGCCCGGTGCCGTGGACGCGGGACCGGCCGGGGAGCCGACGCTGATCGGCAACCGGCTGGCGGTGCGGCGGGCCGAGACGGCGCCGGCGTACGACGCCCCGGCGCCGCTGGACAAACCGGTTGAGCCCGCCGCGGCTCCCGCCGCGTCGGCTCCGGCGCCGGCTGCGGCTCCGGCCGGGACCGAAGCGCCGGCCGCGTCGGACGGGACCGCGGCGCCGGCCGCGTCGTCCGGCGCCGAGGCGCCGGCCGCTCCGGCCGAGACCGCCGCGGAGGAATCAGCCGCCGCCGGGACCGCGCAGTACGGCGGGTCTCCGGACACGCCGTCCAGCGGATCGGGCGAGGGCACCGCGACCGCGACCTCCGACCCGGCCGCCGACGCCACCCCGGACAAGGAGGCGGCGACCGCGACGTCGGCCGCCCCCGACGCCCCGACCGCCGGCGGGACCGCCGGCGAGGCGACCACCGGGACCGCGCCGGGTTCGGCCGCGGCCGGGACCGCGCCGGGTTCGCCCGACGCGAGCAGCAACGGCGGCACCGGCAGCGCCGACGCCGCCGGCGAGGACAGCGCGGGCGAACCCGCAGCAGACCGTCCGGCGCCCACGAACCGTGGGCGCAAGACCCGGCGCAAGGAGGGCTGAGCCGTGCCGTTGACCCCGGTGCTGACCAAGCGGTGGCTGTCGCCCCGCTCGTGGACGCTGCGGACGTACGAGGAGCTCGAGGGCTACCAGGGGCTGCGCAAGGCCCTGGGGGAGATGACCCCCGACGAGGTCATCACGGTGGTGAAGGACTCGAGCCTGCGCGGCCGCGGCGGCGCCGGCTTCCCCACCGGCATGAAGTGGCAGTTCATCCCGCAGAACGACGGCAAGCCGCACTACGTCGTGGTCAACGCCGACGAGGGCGAGCCGGGCACCTGCCGGGACGCGCCGCTGATGATGGCCGACCCGCACGCGCTGATCGAGGGCATCGTCATCGCCTCGTACGCGGTGCGCTGCAACACCGCGTTCATCTACCTGCGCGGCGAGCTCGTGCACTGCCTGCGCCGGCTGCAGCACGCGGTCCGCGAGGCGTATGAGGCCGGCTACCTCGGCAAGGACATCCTCGGCTCCGGGTTCGACCTGGACCTGGTCGTGCACAGCGGCGCCGGGGCGTACATCTGCGGCGAGGAGACGGCGCTGCTGGACTCGCTGGAGGGGTACCGCGGCCAGCCCCGGCTGAAGCCGCCGTTCCCGGCCACCGCGGGTCTCTACGCGTCGCCGACCGTGGTGAACAACGTCGGCACGCTGGCCTGTGTCCCGGCGATCGTCATGGGCGGCGCCGACTGGTGGAAGACGATGGGCCCGGAGCGCTCGCCCGGCACCTCGATCTTCTCGCTGTCCGGCCGGGTCACGAACCCGGGACAGTACGAGGCGCCGATGGGCACCACGCTGCGCGAGCTGCTGGAGATGGCCGGCGGCATGCGGGACGGGCACGAGCTGAAGTTCTGGACCCCGGGCGGCTCGTCCACGCCGCTGTTCACGGCCGAGCACCTCGACGTGCCGCTGGACTTCGACTCGGTGGTCAAGGCCGGCTCGATGAACGGCACCAGCGCGGTGCAGATCTTCGACGACTCCGACAGCGTGGTCTACGCGGTCTACAAGTGGACGACGTTCTACGCGCACGAGTCCTGCGGCAAGTGCACGCCCTGCCGCGAGGGGACGTACTGGATGGTGCAGGTGCTGGGCCGGATCCTGAGCGGCGCGGGCACCACCGAGGACCTGGACACCCTGCTGGACACCTGCGACAACATCAACGGCCGCGCGTTCTGCGCGCTCGGCGACGGCGCGACGAGCCCGATCACCAGCTCGCTGATGTACTTCCGCCAGGAGTACGAGGACTACATCGCCGGCCGGATCCCGCCGCGGCTGCGGCAGACCGAGCTCGTGGGAGCGCACTGACATGACGCTGGCGACCGAACGCCCGGCCGAGCCGCCCGCGCTCGACCTGGTCACCGTCACGATCGACGGCTTCGAGATCCGCGTGCCCAAGGGCACGCTGATCATCCGGGCCGCCGAGCAGATCGGCATCCAGATCCCGCGGTTCTGCGACCACCCGCTGCTGGACCCGATCGGGGCCTGCCGGCAGTGCCTGGTCGAGGTGACCGATGCCGGCAACGGCCGCGGGCTGCCCAAGCCGGCCGCGTCCTGCACGACCACGGTCGCCGAGGGCATGGTCATCAAGACGCAGCTCACGTCGCCGGTCGCGGACAAGGCGCAGCAGGGCACGATGGAGCTGCTGCTGATCAACCACCCGCTGGACTGCCCGATCTGCGACAAGGGCGGCGAGTGCCCGCTGCAGAACCAGGCGCTGTCCAACGGGCGGGCCGAGTCCCGCTTCGTCGATGTCAAGCGGACGTACCCGAAGCCGATCGCGATCTCCTCCGAGGTGCTGCTGGACCGGGAGCGGTGCGTGCTCTGCGCCCGCTGCACCCGGTTCTCCGAGCAGGTCGCCGGTGACCCGTTCATCGAGCTGTTCGAGCGGGGCGCGCTGGAGCAGGTCGCGGCGTACGAGGACGAGCCGTTCGAGTCCTACTTCTCCGGCAACACCGTGCAGATCTGCCCGGTGGGTGCGCTGACCAGCGCGGCGTACCGGTTCCGGTCCCGGCCGTTCGACCTGCTCTCGGTGCCGAGCGTCTGCGAGCACTGCGCCTCCGGCTGCGCCCAGCGCACGGACTGGCGGCGCAGCAAGGTGATGCGCCGCCTGGCCGCCGAGGACCCGGCGGTCAACGAGGAGTGGAACTGCGACAAGGGCCGGTTCGCGTTCACGTACGCGACGCAGGCCGACCGGATCCTCACCCCGATGGTGCGGGACGAGAAGACCGGCGAGCTGGTCGAGACGTCCTGGACCGACGCGCTGGAGCGGGCGGCCGAGGGGCTGCGCGAGGCCCGCGACACCGGCGGCGCGGGCGTGCTGCCCGGCGGCCGGCTGACCGTCGAGGATGCGTACGCGTACGCGAAGTTCGCCCGGCTGGCGCTGGGCACGAACGACGTCGACGCCCGGGCCCGGGTGCACTCGGCCGAGGAGCTGGACTTCCTCGCCTCCCGGGTGGCCGGCCTCGGCCCGGAGACGGGCGCGGTGACGTACGGGGAGCTGGAGGCGGCGCCGGCCGTGCTGCTCGTCGGCTTCGAGCCGGAGGAGGAGTCGCCGATCGTCTTCCTGCGGCTGCGCAAGGCCGCCCGCAAGCGTGGCCAGAAGCTGTTCGCGGTCGCGCCCTGGCTGACCAACGGCGTCCGCAAGGCGTTCGGGACGCTGCTGGCGACGGTGCCCGGGGACGAGCCCCGGGTGCTGGCCGCGCTCGGGTCGCTGGAGCGGTCCGGGGACGCGCCGGTGGCGACGCTGCCGGCCGAGGCGCCGCGGGCGACCGTGGCCGGGTCGGTGGCCGCGGGCGTGGCCGGGCCGGTCGCCGACGACGTGGCCCGCGCGGCCGCCGAGGCGATGCGGCTGACCGGCGCGATCGTGCTGGTCGGCGAGCGCGCGGCCGAGATCCCGGGGCTGCTGACCGAGGCCGCCCGGCTGGCGTCGACGACCGGGGCCCGGCTGGCCTGGGTGCCGCGGCGGGCCGGCGAGCGCGGCGCGGTCGAGGTCGGCGCGCTGCCGACGCTGCTGCCCGGCGGCCGGCTGGTCGCCGACGCCGGCGCCCGCGAGGAGGTCGAGCTGGTCTGGGGCGGGCTGCTGCCCACCACCCCGGGCCGCGACACCGCCGGCATCCTGGCCGCGGCCGCCGGCGGCGAGCTGTCCGCGCTGGTCGTCGGGGGCGTCGAGGTCGACGACCTGCCCGACCCCGAGGCCGCCCGGGTGGCGCTCGGCCGGGTCGGCTTCCTGGTCAGCCTGGAGATCCGGCAGTCGGCCGTGACCGACCTGGCCGACGTGGTGCTGCCGGTGGCCCCGGTGGTGGAGAAGCCGGGGACGTACCTGGACTGGGAGGGCCGCGCCCGCCCGTTCGAGGCGACGATCCGCGGCGCCACCGGCCTGCTGCCCGACGGCCGGGTGCTGCACGCGCTGGCCGACGAGATGGACGTGCTGCTGGAGCTGCCCTCGGTGGAGGCGACCCGGGCGGAGCTGGCCCGCGTCGGCACCACCCGCCGGGCCCGCCCCGGTGACCCGGCGGTCCGCCCGGGGCCGACCCCCGCTCGCGGCACCGGCCGGGCCGTGCTCGCCACCTGGCGGCACCTGCTCGACCGCGGCTCGATGCAGGCCGGCGAGCCGCACCTGGCCGGCACGGCCAAGGAGCCGGTGGCGGTGCTGTCGCCGGCGACCGCGGCCGGGATCGGCGTGGGCGACGGGGCGAAGGTCACGGTGCGGACGGCGCGCGGCGCGATCACGCTGCCGGCCCGGTTGACCCCGATGCCCGACGGCGTCGTCTGGCTGCCGGCGAACTCGCCGGGCTCGATGGTGCGCGCGACCCTCGGCGCCGGTGCCGGGTCGGTCGTCGAGATCAGCGGAGGTGCCGGATGAACCTGGCCGTAGCGTCATCAGGCTCGCCTGCGCTCGCGACCGACCCCACGCTGGCGGACTTCGGCACCGACCCGTTCTGGCTGGTGCTGATCAAGGTCGTCGCGGTCTTCGTCTTCCTGGTCGTCATGACGCTGTTCGCGATCGTCTTCGAGCGCAAGATCGTGGCGTACATGCAGGCGCGGGTCGGGCCCAACCGGGTCGGGCCGCGCGGCTACCTGCAGTCGCTGGCCGATGGGCTCAAGCTGGCGCTGAAGGAGGAGATCATCCCGGCGCTGGCCGACAAGCCGGTCTACTTCCTGGCCCCGATCCTCTCGGCGGTGCCGGCGTTCCTGGCCTTCAGCGTCATCCCGTTCGGGCCGATGGTCTCGATCTTCGGGCACCAGACCCCGCTGCAGCTGACCGACCTCCCGGTCGGCGTGCTGATCGTCTTCGCCTGCAGCTCCCTGGGTGTGTACGGGATCGTGCTCTCGGGCTGGTCCTCCGGCTCGACGTACCCGCTGCTGGGCAGCCTCCGCTCGGCCGCCCAGATGATCTCGTACGAGATCGCGATGGGGCTCTCGCTGGTCGCCGTCTTCCTCTACGCCAACACGATGTCCACCTCGGGCATCGTCTCCGCGCAGGAGAAGACCTGGTACGGCCTGCTGCTGTTCCCGTCGTTCGTGATCTACGCGGTCGCGGTCGTGGGCGAGACCAACCGGGCCCCGTTCGACCTGCCCGAGGCCGAGTCCGAGCTGGTCGGCGGCTTCCACACCGAGTACTCGTCGCTGAAGTTCGCGCTGTTCTTCCTGGCCGAGTACATCAACATGGTCACCGTCTCGGCGCTGGCGACCACGTTGTTCCTGGGCGGCTGGCGGGCACCGTTCCCGATCTCGACGGTCTGGGCCGGGGCCAACTCCGGCTGGTGGCCGCTGATCTGGTTCACCGCCAAGCTGGTGCTCGGGATCTTCATGTTCGTCTGGCTGCGCGGCACCCTGCCCCGGCTCCGGTACGACCAGTTCATGCAGTTCGGCTGGAAGGTGCTGGTGCCGATCGGCCTGGTCTGGATCCTGTTCATCGGTGCGTTCAGCGTGCTGCGCAGCGAGGGTCACGACACCGGCCAGCTGCTGCTGTACGGGGTGCTCCCGCTGGCGGTCCTGGTCATCCTGGTCACGTACCTGCTGCCGGAGGGGCGGCAGGTCGAGGACGACGAGGAGGACGAGGAACCGGCCCGGCCGTCCCGGCGCGGGGCCCCGTCCCGCGCGTTCCCGGTGCCGCCGATGGACCTGGTCGTGCCGCCCTCGCCGCGGCTGCGGGTCCGGGAGCCGGTCAGCACCGTGCCCGCGCCCGACGCCGACGTGATCGACTCCGACGACCCGCCTGCAGGGGAGACCCGCTGATGTTCGACGCGGTCAAGGGCTTCGGCCTGACCTTCTCCCAGATGTTCAAGAAGAAGGTCACGCAGCAGTACCCGTTCGACGTGCGTGCGACCGCGCCCCGCTACCACGGTCGGCACGTGCTCAACCGGCACCCGGACGGGCTGGAGAAGTGCGTCGGCTGCGAGCTGTGCGCGTGGGCCTGCCCGGCCGACGCGATCTACGTCGAGGGCGGCGACAACACCGAGGAGGCCCGGTTCTCCCCCGGTGAGCGGTACGGCGCCGTCTACCAGATCAACTACCTGCGCTGCATCTTCTGCGGCCTGTGCATCGAGGCCTGCCCGACCCGCTCGCTGACCATGTCCAACGAGTACGAGCTGGCCGATGACGACCGGCAGCGGCTGATCTACACCAAGGACCAGCTGATGGCCCCGCTGCTGCCGGGCATGGAGGCGCCGCCGCACCCGATGCGGCTGGGCGACAGCGAGCTGGCCTACTACGTCGACGTACCGGACCGGGCCGCCCGCACTGCCGCGGACGCCACCCCGGACGGGCCGTCGCCGTCGGTGCCGACCGCGGAGACCGCGCAGGCCGGCGCGGCGCTGAACACCGACGGCGACCACTTCCTGGCCGGCTCCGACCTCGAGGGTGGTGCCCGGTGACGACCACGCTGGCCGCGGTGGAGATCTCCAACGGCGAGGCCGTGCTGTTCTGGATCCTCGGGCCGATCGCGCTGGCCGGGGCGTTCGGCACGGTGCTGGCCCGCAACGCCATCCACTCGGCGCTGTTCCTGGTCATGACGATGGGCAGCCTGGGCGCGTTCTACTTCATCCAGGAGGCGCCGTTCCTGGGCGCGGTGCAGATCATCGTCTACACCGGCGCGATCATGATCCTGTTCCTGTTCGTGCTCATGCTGGTCGGACGGGACTCCAGCGACTCGATCGTGGAGACGCTGCGCGGGCAGCGCTGGGCCGCGACGATCTTCGGCATCGGGCTCGCCCTGCTGGTCGCGGGCGGGCTCTACCGGGCGCTGAAGGACACCCCGCTGGCCGGCCTGGCCGCGGCCAACGCGCCCGGCAACGTCACCGCGGTCGCGCAGCTGCTGTTCACCAAGTACCTGTTCGCGTTCGAGCTCACCTCGGCGCTGCTCATCACCGCCGCCGTCGGCGCGATGGTGCTGACGCACGTCGAACGGGAGCCCGGCGAGCGCCGCGGTCAGAAGGCGCAGTCGCGGGAGCGGATCCGCTCCGGCCGGCCGCAGCCGCTGCCCGGCCCGGGGGTGTTCGCCACCCACGACTCGGTCGCCACCCCGGCCCTGCTGCCGGACGGCACGGCGGCGCCGGAGAGCGTCACCACGCTGGTCGACCAGCCGACCCCGGCCTCCGAGCTCGGTGAGGCCGGTCGGCGCGCGGTGCTGGAGCCGGTCCGGACCGAGAGGGGCGAGCGATGAACCCCAGCTACTACCTGGTGCTCTCCGCGGCGCTGTTCACCATCGGCGCGGTCGGGGTGCTGGTCCGGCGCAACGCGATCGTCGTGTTCATGTGCGTCGAGCTGATGCTCAACGCGGTGAACCTGACCCTCGTCACGTTCTCCCGGATCAACGGCACGCTCGACGGGCAGGTGATCGCCTTCTTCGTGATGGTGGTGGCCGCCGCCGAGGTCGTGGTCGGGCTTGCGATCATCATGTCGATCTTCCGTACGCGTCGGTCGGCCTCGGTCGACGACGCCAACCTGCTGAAGTACTAGGGGCTGGTCCGTGTCTCTCGCGAGTGAGGCGCCGCAGCTGGTGAACGCCAGCGGCGGCCTGCAGTCCGGCGCCTGGCTGCTCGTCGTGCTGCCGGTGCTGTCGGCGGCCGTGCTGCTGCTCGGCGGCAAGCGCACCGACAAGTGGGGCCACCTGCTCGGCACCCTGGTGCCGATCGTGCTGTTCGTGTACGGCCTGCTGCTGTTCTTCGACGTCCGCGGGCTGGACACGGCCGAGCGCAGCCGGAACCTGCACCTGTGGACGTGGATGCCGGTCGGTTCGCTCAACGTCGACATCGGGATGCTCATCGACCCGCTGTCGCTGACGTTCGTGCTGCTGATCACCGGGGTGGGCTCGCTGATCCACATCTACGCGATCGGCTACATGGAGCACGACCCCGGCCGGCGGCGGTTCTTCGCGTACCTGAACCTGTTCGTGGCCGCGATGCTGCTGCTGGTGCTGGGCAACAACTTCGTCGTCCTGTACTTCGGGTGGGAGGGCGTCGGCCTCGCCTCGTACCTGCTGATCGCCTGGTACAGCGACCGGCCGGCGGCGGCGACCGCGGCCAAGAAGGCGTTCATCATGAACCGGGTCGGCGACGCCGGCCTGGTCGTCGCGATCTTCCTGATGTTCAAGACGTTCGGCACGGTGTCGTTCACCGGCGTCTTCGGGTCGATCGGGGGCGCCTCGACCGGGATCGCGACCGCGCTGGCGCTGCTGCTCCTGCTCGGTGCCTGCGGCAAGTCCGGCCAGGTCCCGCTGCAGGCCTGGCTGCCGGACGCGATGGAGGGCCCGACCCCGGTCTCCGCCCTCATCCACGCGGCGACCATGGTTACCGCGGGCGTCTACCTGATCGCCCGCGCGCACCCGATCTTCGACGTGACCGAGTCCGGGCGGACCGTCGTCGCCATCATCGGCGCGGTCACGCTGCTGTTCGGCTGCGTGGTCGGCTGCGCGTACGACGACATCAAGAAGGTGCTGGCGTACTCGACGGTCAGCCAGATCGGCTACATGTTCCTGGCCGTCGGCCTCGGCCCGGGGGTGTACGCGATCGGCATCCTGCACCTGCTCGCGCACGGCTTCTTCAAGGCCGGCCTGTTCCTCGGCGCCGGCTCGGTCATGCACGGCATGAACGACCAGGTCGACATGCGCCGCTTCGGCGGGCTCTGGCGGGTCATGCCGATCACGTTCTGGACGATGCTCGCGGGCTACCTCGCGATCATCGGCATGTTCCCGTTCTCCGGGTTCTTCACCAAGGACAAGATCATCGAGTCCGCGTTCGACAAGGGCGGGACGTCCGGCTGGATCCTCGGGATCTGCGCGCTGCTCGGCGCCGCGATCACCGCGTTCTACATGACCCGGCTGATGGTGATGACGTTCTTCGGCAAGCGCCGCTGGACCGACGACGTGCACCCGCACGAGTCGCCGCCGACCATGACCGGGCCGATGCTGATCCTGGCGGTCGGCTCGATCGCCGGCGGTGGCCTGCTCGTCGCCGGCGGCGCCCTGCAGAACTGGCTGACCCCCTCGCTCGGCGCGGCCGAGGAGGTCGGGGTGCACACGATCAACCCGACCGTGCTCACCGTGCTCACGCTGGTCGTGGTGATCGCCGCGGCGGCCGGTGGCTGGTTCGCCTTCGGCGCCCGGCCGGTCGCGTCGATCCGGCCGCTGACCGTCAGCCCGCTCACCCTCGCCGCCCGCCGCGACCTCTACGGCAACGCGTTCAACGAGGCCGTGCTCATGCGGCCCGGCATGTGGCTGGACCGGTTCCTCGTCTGGTTCGACAACCGCGGCGTGGACGGGGCCGTCAACGGCGTCGCCGCCGCGTTCGGAGGCGGGTCCGGACGGCTGCGGCGTGTGCAGACCGGCTTCGTCCGCTCGTACGCCCTGTCGATGCTCGGCGGGACCGTCATCGTCGTCGCGTCCCTGCTGGCAGTGAGGTTCGTCTGATGCTGTTGATCCTCGGCCTGGTGCCGCTGGTCGGCTCGCTGGTGGTCTTCGCGCTGCCGCGGGGACGCGACCTGCTGGCCAAGCAGGTGGCGCTGCTGTTCTCGCTGGCGACGCTGGCGATCACGATCGGGCTCTGTGTCGCCTTCGACGACAACTCGTCCGACCGCTTCCAGTACGTGACGTCGTACGAGTGGATCCGGTCGTTCGGGGTGCACTTCTCGCTCGGCGCGGACGGGATCGCGCTGGTGCTCATCGCGCTGGTGGCGGTGCTGGTGCCGGCGGTGGTGATCGCGTCCTGGAGCGAGCGGGACCGGGCGGTCGACGCGGAGGCGCCGGCCACCGCGGCCGCGGCGGTACGGGCGGGCGGCACGAACGCCGTGGCCACCCGCGCCGCCGGCAGGTCGGCCACGACCGGCGCGACCCCGGCAACGGCCGTGCTGGACCGGCCGGCTCCGGGCGGCGACCTGGACCGGCCCCGCGACGACGACGACGAGGACATCCTGGTCGCGTCGGACACGGTGCTGGTGACCGACGAGGACACGACGCCGCGGGCGCCGGGCACCCGGCGCGGCCAGCCGAAGACGTTCTTCGCGCTGCTGCTGCTGCTCGAGGTGATGATGATCGGGGTCTTCGCGGCCACCGACGTCTTCCTGTTCTACGTGTTCTTCGAGGCCATGCTCATCCCGATGTACTTCCTGATCGGGTCCTTCGGCGGTCCGCGCCGGCAGTACGCGGCGGTGAAGTTCTTCCTCTACTCGCTGCTCGGCGGGCTGATCATGCTGGCCGCGGTGATCGGGCTCTACTTCGCGACCAGCACCCGGACGTTCGACTTCGCCACGCTGGTCGGCGGGAGCATCGACCCCGGCCTGCAGAAGTGGCTGTTCCTCGGCTTCTTCGTGGCGTTCGCGATCAAGGCGCCGCTGGTGCCGTTCCACACCTGGCTGCCGGACGCCGGCGCCGAGGCCCCGGTCGGCGGCGCCGCGCTGCTGGTCGGCGTGCTGGACAAGGTCGGCACGTTCGGCTTCATCCGCTACTGCCTGCCGCTGTTCCCGGACGCGTCCCGGTTCTTCGCGCCGCTGGTGCTGGTCCTGTCCGCCATCGGCATCCTGTACGCGGCGCTGCTGGCGATGGGGCAGAAGGACATGAAGCGGCTGGTGGCGTACACCTCGGTCGCACACTTCGGCTTCATCGGGCTGGGCATCTTCGCGTTCACCACGCAGAGCCTGTCCGGGGCGACCTTCTACATGGTCAACCACGGCCTCTCCACCGGCGCGCTGTTCCTGGTGATCGGCATGGTGATCGCCCGCGGCGGCAGCCGGATGCTGGCCGACTACGGCGGGATCCAGAAGGTGGCGCCGATCCTCGGCGGCGTCTTCCTCGTCACCGGGCTCTCGTCGCTGGCGCTGCCGGGGATGTCGACGTTCGTCAGTGAGTTCCTGGTGCTGCTGGGGACGTACGCGCGGCACCCGGTCTACGCGATCATCGGGACCGCGGGCATCATCCTGGCCGCGCTCTACATCCTGCTGGTCATCCAGCGGGTCGTGCAGGGACCGGTGCGCGGCCTCGCCGCGGGCGGGATGCGCGACATGGTCGGCCGGGAGGTCCTGGCGGTGGCGCCGCTGCTGGCGCTGATCCTCTTCCTCGGCGTCTACCCGAAGCCGGTGCTCGACATGATCAACCCGGCCGTGACCCGCACCATGCAGGACGCTGGTTACACCGATCCGGCTCCGGACGTCCCGGCCGGCGCACAGAGCGGAGGCGGCCGGTGAACCCGGCGGTGCTGTTGGCGGCGGACTCGATCCAGACGCCGTCCATCTCGTACTCCGGGCTGCTGCCCGTGCTGATCGTGCTCGGCGCCGCCTGCGTGGGCGTGCTGGTCGAGGCGTTCATCCCGGAGGAGAGCCGGTGGGCGGCGCAGACGACGGTCGCGCTGGTCGGGATCGTGGCCGCGCTCGTCGCGGTCGTCGTCGTGGCCGGCACCAACGAGCTGACCGCGGACGGCGCGATCGCCATCGACGGGCCGGGGCTGTTCCTGCAGGGCACGCTGCTGGTGCTCGGGCTGATGTCCATGCTGCTGATGGCCGAACGGTCGGTGGACGTGGGCGGCGGCGCCTTCGTGGCCCAGGCCGCCGTGGTCGCCGGCAGTCCGCGCGACCGGCGGATGCTGACCTCCGCCCGGATCCAGACCGAGTTCTTCCCGCTGGCGACCTTCGCGCTGTCCGGGATGATGGTCTTCGTCGCGGCGAACAACCTGCTGGTCATGTTCGTCGCGCTCGAGGTCCTCTCATTCCCGCTCTACCTGCTCTGCGGGCTGGCCCGCCGGCGCCGGCTGCTGTCCCAGGAAGCCGCGGTCAAGTACTTCCTGCTCGGCGCCTTCGCCAGCGCCTTCTTCCTGTACGGCCTGGCCCTGCTCTACGGCTACGCCGGCTCGGTCGACCTGCCGCAGATCCTGCGGGCGACGTCGGCCTCGGAGAACAGCGACATCCTGCTGTTCCTGGGGCTCTCGCTGCTGCTCATCGGGCTGCTGTTCAAGGCCGGCGCGGTGCCGTTCCACGCCTGGACGCCGGACGTCTACCAGGGTGCGCCGACGCCGGTCACCGCGTTCATGGCGTCCTGCACGAAGGTCGCCGCGTTCGGGGCGATCCTGCGGGTGCTCTACATCGCCTTCACCACCACCCGATGGGACTGGCGGCCGATCATCTGGGGCATCGCGATCATCACGATGGTGGTCGGCGCGGTGCTCGGCCTGACCCAGACCGACGTGAAGCGGATGCTGGCGTACTCGTCGATCGCGCACGCGGGCTTCCTGCTCGTCGGCCTGATCTCGCTGGACCAGCAGGGCCTGGCCGGCACGATGTTCTACCTGCTGACCTACGGCTTCACCACGATCGGCGCGTTCGCCGTGGTGACCCTGGTCCGGGACGCCGACGGCGAGGCCAGTCATCTCTCGCAGTGGTCCGGCCTGGCCAAACGCTCGCCATTACTGGCCGCCGTCTTCACCCTGTTCTTACTGGCGCTGGCCGGGATCCCCCTGACCAGCGGCTTCACCGGCAAGTTCGTGATCTTCCGGGCGGCGTACCCGGTCGGTGCGCCGCTGGTGGTGATCGCGCTCGTCGCCTCGGCGGTGGCCGCGTTCTTCTACCTGCGCATCGTCGTGCTCATGTACTTCTCCGAGCCGGCCGAGGAGGGCCCGACCATCGCCCTCCCGTCGCCACTGACGATGGGCGCCCTCACCATCGCCGCCGCCGCCACGGTCATCCTCGGCATCGTCCCGCAGCCGCTGCTCGACCTGGCCGACAAGGCCAGCCTGTTCGCCGGGAACTGACCCCGCGCCCGACCTGACGAGGCCCCGCAGCCGGTCGGCTGCGGGGCCTCGGTCGTGCCGCGCTAGTTGTCGCCGCCGCCGCCGCCGCCGCCGCTGCCGCCTCCGCCGCGACCCCGGCCGCCGCCGTTGTCGTCCCCGCCTCCGCCGCCGCCACCGGTGGCCGTCGCGGCGTGCTCGTCGACGCTGGAGGTGACCGTGTTGCCGGTGCAGCCGACCTTGAGCTCCGTACGGTGGCCGGCGGCCGACACGAGCTGGACCTCCCGGCCGCTGTCGTCGACCTGGGCGGTGAAGCCGCTCGCCGGGTGGATGTTCAGGACGTCCGGCTTCGCGTTGACGCAGCGCACGATGATCTGGCCGCCCTGCCCGGCCACGGTGACCATGGTCCCGGCCGTCGGCTTCGGGGTGGGCCGGGGGGTCGCCGGGGCGGTGGTCACGACGGCCTCGTCCGGCGTCGGCAGCGTGCTGTTCACCGGGGCCTGCGGCACGACCGACGTCCGGACGACCGAGATCGCGGACCAGGAGATCCCGACGGTGAGCACCGCCGCGACCAGCCAGCCGCTGACCGCGATCAGTCCTATCTTCATGCGTTCCATCCTGGACTTTCGCGTCGCGGCGCGCGCTAAATCGCCCCTAAGGGCGGGTTCAATCGAGGGTGCAGACCGTAGGGTCTGCGGCGTGCCGGTGCTGGTCTTGATCGAGGACGACGCGGCGATCCGGGTCGCGCTGCAGCGGGCCCTGTCCCGCCAGGGACACGCCGTCTACGCGGCCGGGACCGCGATGGCGGGGCTGGAGCTGGTGGTCGAACGACAACCCGACGTGGTCGTGCTCGACCTCGGGCTGCCGGACGTGGACGGCACCCAGGTGCTCGGGATGATCCGCGGGATCAGCGCCGTGCCGGTGATCGTGGCGACCGCCCGTGACGACGAGAACGAGATGGTCCGGGTCCTCGACCTGGGCGCCGACGACTACGTGGTGAAGCCGTTCTCGGCCGAGCAGCTGGAGGCGCGGCTGCGGGCGGTGCTGCGGCGCGGCCGGGCGTCCGGCGAGCCGGACCCGACCCTGGTCGTCGGCGGGCTGTCGATCGACCGCGACACCCGCGTCGCGTCGCTGGACGGGGCGCCGCTGGACCTGACCCGGATGGAGTTCGACCTGCTGGCATATCTGGCCGAGCGGGCCGGGCGGGTGGTGAGCAAGCGGCAGCTGATGGCCGAGGTCTGGCAGCAGCCGTACGGGGGCGCGGACAAGACCGTCGACGTCCACCTGTCCTGGCTGCGGCGCAAGCTCGGGGAGACCGCGGCCGAGCCGCGCTACCTGCAGACCGTGCGCGGGGTCGGGGTCAAGGTGGTCGACCCGGGTACGGCGGCGCCGTGACCCGCCGGATCGTCCTGCTCGCGCTCGCGGTCACCTCGCTGGTCGTCATCGCGTTCCTGGTGCCGCTGCTGTTCCTGGTCCGGGACGTCGCCGCCAGCCGGGAGACGATCCAGGGGACCGTCGAGGCCCAGTCGGCCGCCGCGTTCGTCAATGTGAGCGACGACGCGCTGGCCAGCTTCGTCACCGGGCAGAACACCGGCGAGCACCAGACCACCGTGTACTTCGAGAACGGCAAGATCATCGGCGCCCAGATCCCGCGGGACGCCGCGGTCGCCCAGGTGATCGCGAACCGGACCGCGGCGACCGTGGCGGTGCCCGGCGGCCGGGCCGTGCTGGTGCCGGTGCTGGTCCCGGTGCCGGGGACGGCCACGGGCAAGGCCAGCGCGGTGGTGCGGACGTTCGTACCGGACGCGGCCCTGCAGCGCGGGGTCGGCCGGGCCTCGCTCGCGCTGGTCGTCCTCGGGATCGTGCTGCTCGCCGCGGCCGGCCTGGTCGCGGGGGTCATCAGCCGCGGGCTGGTCCGGCCGCTGCTGTCGGTCGCCGGCGCCGCCGACACGCTGCGGGCCGGGGACCTCTCGGCCCGCGCCACCCCGGCCGAGCCGGCCGAGGTCCGGCGGATCGCCGAGGCGCTCAACGGCCTGGCCGACCGGATAGCCGAGCTGCTGCAGGCCGAGCGGGAGGCGGCGGCCGACCTGTCGCACCGGCTCCGGACGCCGGTGACCGCGCTGCGGCTGGACGCCGAGGGCCTGCGGGACCCGGAGGAGGCCGAGCGGATGCTCGCCTCGGTCGCCGGGGTGGAGCGGATGGTCAGCCACGTCATCGCCCAGGCCCGCCGGCCGACCCGGGAGGCCGGCGTGGTCAGCGCCGACGCCACCGCCGTGGTGCGGGAGCGGGTGGACTTCTGGTCCGTGCTGGCCGAGGAGCAGGAGCGGCCGGTTCGGGAGGACCTCCCGGACGGCCCGGTGCCGGTCCCGGTGGCCGCGGACGAGCTGGCCGCCGCGGTCGACGCCCTGCTCGGCAACGTCTTCGCGCACACGCCGGTCGGTTCCGGCTTCGCCGTGGCCGTACGGCCCGGGCCGGTGCCGGCGATCGTCGTCGAGGACGCCGGCCCCGGGATCGGGGACCCGGGGCTGCTCGTACGGGGAAAGTCCGGCGGATCCTCGACGGGGCTGGGGCTGGACATCGTCCGCCGGACAGCGGAGGAGGCGGGGGGCCGGCTCGACCTGTCCGCGGCGTACCCGTCCGGGCTGCGCGCGGTGGTCTGGCTCGGCCCTCCGCCTCCGTGAGCTGTTCTGCGGTCCCCCCACCCGTCCGGGCGTGGCCCGGCTCAGTCGTCGGAGCCGTG